>JBPCXN010000026.1:0-9475 GCA_051008495.1 Endozoicomonas sp.
CGATGTCATCACTTCCACATTTTGGGCAGAGGACTAATGTAGAGCACATTTTTCAAATCACGCTGTCATTAATACGGCATATGCCGTATTTTAGCAGAATACGTCAAAATCTCATGTTTAGCCCACTACCCAAATAAGAAAAAGAGTAAATGGGAAATTTTTCTACTTTCAATACCGATCCCCCTTGACCCCCTTGACCCAAAAGCAGAGGCGATACGCCCTCGGAAAACATGGAACTGTAACCGTAGAGCAAGCTCGAGAGGCTGCTCGCCTACTTTCAGGCAAGGTAGCCTTGGGTCGAGATCCACTTGAAGAAAAGCAAGAGGTTATCAAGACCCAAGAGCAGCAGAAAAACAGCACACTAAGATCATTTCTTGATAATGGCTTTCGCGAGGTTACTCCACAGAAAACAGCCAACCAAATCAGCAGGACGATTGAGCTGCACTTTTGTGAATGGCTCGACCGGCCTATGTCTGAGATTAATGCGTGGGACATAGACAAATGGAAACGGTCATATAATGGTAAGCCATCTGGAGCCAACAGGATTCTCACCTCTTTACGGGGGGTATTATCAAAAGCGGTCAGAGCAAACTTGCTGGAAAAGTCTCCTATGCCAGCTGTCAAGAATTTAAAAGAAGACAAAAGCAAAAAAGTCAGATATTTATCGGATAGCGAAGAGAAGAGACTCTTTAAAGCTCTCGATAAACGCCAGGGCAAACAATATGATGCCCGAAATCGTTATATTTCATGGTGCCAGCAACGCAATCAAGAGCCTCCGCCACCGTTAGTGTTCCCCTACACTGATCATTTAAAACCCATGGTTATATTATCGTTAAAAACAGGAATGCGTTTGGGAGAGATTTTCAATTTGCATCTAAGTGATATTGATTTTCAGGCAAGACTGCTTACAGTTGAGGGGGAAGGGATCGGAGAAAGAACTGGTGCAAAATCAGGACAAAGTCGTCAAATCCCTATTAATGACGAAGTCTTTGAGATGCTGACTGCATGGCTTAAACAAAAGCAATCTACAGGCTTAGTCTTTCCCTCCCCAAAAACCGGAGAACGTTTTCATAAAGATGGTATAAAAAGTGCTTGGTCTGGAATAAAAAAGTCAGCCGACCTAATGAATTTTCGTTTTCATGATCTACGACACACTTTTGGCACAAGGCTTGCCCATAAACGAACCGACCTTGTAACTATCAAAGAGCTGATGGGACATGAGTCTCTGGAGACGACAGCACGTTATCTTCACACGAGCAACGAACTGAAGATTCATGCAGTCGCTGATATTTGATGCATGACCTTGTGCCAGCAGATTTCTGAACAAATGGATTGAGCTGGCCAAGGAGATAGGAATCACGGAGTTAAAGCGGTCTGCAAAAGGGTTAACCAGGGCAAGTGAAGGTCACTTGTCATACTGCCAGCATCGTATAACCAGTGCGAAAGTCGAGGCCTTTGACGGAATTATCAAACGAATAATCTACAAGACTTGTGGTTATAATGATCTCGATTATCTATATCTGGAAAGCAGGCAGGAGGCTCTGAAATGATCAGCCAACCTGCGAAAGAGCCATTTTTTGTTGATCTCCAGCTTGCTCGGATAGTCAGGGAAGCAAGCTGGAGATAATGTCTGATTAGTTAAGAACAGGCTCGGAATCAGAGGCTTTAGACTGGGAGTGGCGAGACATAAAGTGCTCTTCCATTTTCTCCAGGCTGACACCCTTGGTTTCCGGTACAAAACGAACAACGAACCAGTATGCGACCAGACAGAAGATGCTGAATACCCAGAAGCTAAACGCACCGTTGTACTTGTCCATCAGGTAGGCATTACCGTTAATCATCGGGAAAGTCTGAGTTACAACAAAACCGGTGGTCCACTGACAGGCAACGGCGAATGCCATAGCCTGGGAGCGAATGCGGTTCGGGAAGACTTCTGCAATAAGAGTCCAGCAGCAGCAACCCCAGCTGATTGCGAAGGAAACCACATAAACCACCAGACCGATGAGAGCGGTGTAACCTTCAGACTGGGTGTAGATGCCATAGCTCGCCATCAACATACCGATAAAGCAGCCAATGGAACCGACTTTCAACAGAGGCAGACGACCAGAGCGGTCAATCATGTACATACCCAGGCTGTTACCGAAGATAAACACCACACCGATAACGATGGTTTGCAGCAGAGCGGTCTCAGTACCACCGGCGATAGGCTTCAGAATCTCAGGGGTGTAATACATGATTACGTTGATACCAATGATCTGTTGCATACTGGCGATCAGGCAACCGATCACCACGATAGGCATCAGACCGGACTGCAGCAGACTGGCTTTCTTTTGGGCGGGAGCACTCTCAATAGACTCTTTAATCTCTTTCAGAACGCCCTTTGCATGTTCTGGGTTGGAAATACGGCTGAGAATTTTCAGAGCCTCTTCTTCCTTGCCACGCAGTACACACCAGCGAGGTGATTCAGGGATAATCAACAGCAGGCCACCGAACAGCACCGCAGGAATGACTTCAGACCCCAGCATCATTCTCCAGCCCATATCGACCAGCCAGGTTTCAGTAGCCCCTTTGGCGATCAGGAAGTTAACAAAGAACACTAAGGTCTGACCGATTACTGCAGACTGCTGGTGCATGCTGACTGTACGACCACGATAGTCTTTAGGTGCAACCTCAGACATATACATGGGTGAAATTACAGAAGCCAGACCTACAGCCAGTCCGCCAATCATTCGGAAGACGACAAATAATGTGAAGTTAGGCGCAACGGCTGAACCCAGTGCTGAAACGAAAAACAGCCCTGCAGCCAGCATCAGTGTAGATTTACGGCCAATGGCGTAACTGATCTTACCGGCAAAGAAACTACCGAAAATACAGCCTACAACAACGTTAGAAACGGCCCAGCCGGTCATGGCGTCTGTAAGGCCAAAGAACTCCCTCAGAGGGCCCACAGCTCCGGAAATTACCGCTGTATCATATCCAAATAACAATCCCCCTAGCGCAGCGACCATGCATATTCTTATTACATAGCTAATGTCATGTGTTTGTTTGTTACTCACGCGATTCCCCCAGTTTGTCGAGTTATAACCGGCGAACAAAAAGTAACAGTGAAGTTGTCTTATAAATAAAACACCGTTACCCCTTGTTGACCGCCGGATGAACTTTCGCCGTGACAATCCCGGAGTTTTCTGGACGCATTTACAGCATGAACACTTTTGCCCTTGAAAATGTTGATCTTTGTCAAAATCTGGTGCTGTTTGGAAATTTTTTTCCAAAAAAAGGTTGTTCGGAAATTATTTTTTTTGTTAGATAGATGCCATGCCGTGACACCCGGAAATTATTTTCCAAAGAACAGCCTTGGGCTGGAATAAAAGTTTATGGAGTGACTGATTGTTGTGAAAGACAGGGATCTTTCGAAGTCTCAACCAGTCACCCGAACTTAAAAATATATATCAACGAAATTGAAAACTAGACATACGGAGTAAAACCATGAGCAAGGTACAACTGGCCATCAGCCCACTGACCTGGAGCAACGACGACATGCCAAGTCTGGGGGGACACATTCCTCTGGAAACTTGCCTGGCAGGCATGCACGAAGCTGGCTTTAAAGGTTCCGAAATGGGTGTCAAATACCCGCGTACTACTACCGAACTGAAGCCAAAGCTGGATAAAAATGGTCTGGTACTGGCCTCTGGCTGGTACAGTCTGGAACTGTGCCACCGTTCTGTTGAAGAAGAAATTGAATCTGTTCAAAGCCATCTGGAACTGATGAAAGGCTGTGGCTGCAAGGTAATGGTTGCCGGTGAAGTGAGCAACACCGTTCACGGCGATATTGAAAAGCCCCTGGGTTCCCGCGTAGTTCTGACCGAAGAAGAGTGGAAAGAGTACGGCGAAAAAGTTACCCGATTCGCTGATTACATGAAGGAACAGGGCGTTAAGCTGGCCTTCCATCATCACGTAGGCACCATCTTCGAAACCAAGCGCGATTTCGAAATGTTCATCAAGTACACCGGCCCATCTGTTGGTCTGACCTTCGATACTGCTCACGCTACCTACGGCGGCAGTGACGCGGCTGAAATCATCAAGCTGGTGGGTGAGCGTATTGTTCACTTCCACACTAAAGACGTTCGCCTGGACATTATGAAGGAGGCTCGCAAACAGGACCTACCTTTCCTGAAAGCAGTTCTGAACGGTGTATTCACTGTACCAGGTGATGGCGACCTGAACTGGGACGAAATATTCGCAGCCCTGAAAGAGTTCGATTATGAAGGCTGGCTGGTTGTTGAAGCAGAGCAGGACCCGGCGGTTGCTGAACCTCAGACTTACGCCAACATGGCCCACAAAAACCTGACCAATTACGTAGAAAAAGCAGGTCTGTAATTACTAAAAAACCTTAGGTGCCTGTTTCCCTTTCTGGCACCTGACCCTCAAATAAGATACCGATTAAGTTCAGGACTTGACGGCTGGAACCAGAGTTGTAAGGCATGAAGATCATTCGATTAACCGCAGCGGAAGCGCTGGCCAAATATCTGACCGCACAGAAAATCGAAATCGACGGACAGATTGAACACCTTTTTGGCACCTGTTTCGCCATTTTTGGTCACGGTAATGTGACCTGTTTCAGCCAGCAGCTGAAAAATATTGAGGATCAGATTCCGACCTGGCGTGGTCAGAACGAGCAGTCCATGGCTATGGCTGCTGTTGCTTACGCCAAAGCTAATAAGCGTCAGCGTATTGGTATTGCAACATCCTCTGTTGGTCCTGGCGCTACTAACATGATTACCGCTGCCGGCGTTGCTCACACCAATCGTCTGCCTATGCTGCTCATTTCAGGTGACGCTTATGCAAGCCGCCTGCCTGATCCTGTTTTGCAGCAGACTGAACACTTCCATGATCCAACCCTGACAGTAAACGACGCTTTCAAGCCGGTCACTCGTTACTGGGATCGTATCACGCGTCCAGAGCAGCTGATCCACTCTCTGCCACACGCTCTGGACACTATGTTGGACCCGGCAACCTGTGGCCCGGCTTTCTTAGGTGTGCCTCAGGACGTATGGGGTATGGCGTTTGATTACCCAGAGTGCTTCTTCGAAGAGAAGATTCACCGTATCCGTCGTCCACAGCCTGAACAGGTTGCTCTGGAAGAAGCGGTAGCATTGATCAAAGAAGCCAAGCGGCCTCTGATCATCAGTGGTGGCGGTGTCCACTACTCCGAAGCCCACGAAGAGCTGAAGCAGTTCGCCGAGCAGCACAACATTCCCGTGGTAGAAACCATCGCTGGTCGCGCCACCATGCTGCAGGACAACCCGCTGAACTGTGGTCCTATCGGTGTCACCGGTTCTGATTCCGCCAACTACATGGCAGGTCATGCTGATCTGGTTCTGGCGATCGGTACACGGCTGCAGGACTTTACCACCGGTTCCTGGTCTGTATTCCGCGACGAAAGCCTGAAGATTGTCAGCGTTAACGTTGCCAACTTTGACGCGATCAAGCACCGCTCTGTGCCGGTCATTGCCGATGTAAAATCTACTCTGCCAAAACTGGGTGTCCTGCTGGGTGAAACCCGCTTCAGCCAGGAATGGACTGAAAAAGGTGTTGAAGTTACTAACGAATGGAAAGCCCTGGTTGAGAGGCGCGCCACTCCTGTAGAAGGTGAAATGGCTTCTTACGCCCAAGTAGTGGGTGCAGTTAATCGCCTGATTGAAGAAGGCGACACTGTTCTGACTGCTGCAGGCGGTCTGCCAGCAGAACTGGCCATGAACTGGCAGAATAAGCAGCTCGGCAAGTTCGACATCGAATTTGGCTTTTCCTGCATGGGTTATGAGATCGCTGGCGGCTGGGGTGCCAAACAGGCTAACCCTGATAACGATGTAGTGGTTCTGGTAGGCGACGGCTCCTACATGATTATGAACTCCGACATATACAGCTCTGTGCTGACCGGTCACAAAATGATTGTGGTGGTTTGCGACAACGCCGGTTACGCCGTTATCAACAAGCTGCAGAACAACACCGGTAACGAGTCCTTCAACAACCTGCTGCAAGACTGCCGTCGTGAAGCTAAAGGTGAAATGGCTCGCGTTGACTTTGCTAAACACGCTGAAGCGCAGGGCGCACTAGCTCTGAAGATCAACGGCATGGAAGAGTTTGACGAAGCATTTGCCAAGGCGAAAGAAGCTGATCGTACCACTGTTATTGTAGTGGATATCGACCCAACCAAATGGTCCAAGTGTGACTGCTGGTGGGAAGTAGGTCTGCCGGAAATTACCCGCGATGAGCGCACCACAAAAGCGGTCGCTGACTGGAAAGAGAACCGCGTTCACCAGCGTGTGGGTGTGTAACTCAAAGAAAGAATAAAGGCTGGAAGAGCAGTAGGGGTAAATTGCTCTTCAGGCCGGGAATAAAGAGATAGGGGCTCTCCCGGCCAGCCTCTCCATAAAAGATTTTGTAAAGACCATAATTTAGAGAGTGAAGCATGATTCGTAAGGACAACCTGAAGCAGACAATTCGTTGGGGTATGGTCGGCGGTGGCCGTGGTAGCCAGATCGGTGGCAGTCACCGTGATGCAGCCAAGCGTGACAGCAACTTTAAACTGCTGGCTGGTGCTTTTGATATCGATGCTGAGCGCGGTCGTGCTTATGGTGTCGAAGAGCTGGGTTTGGATGCTGACCGCTGCTATGCTGATTACAAAGAAATGTTTACCAAAGAAGCCGCCCGTGAAGACGGTATTCAGGCTGTTTCCATCGCTACGCCAAACAGCACACACTTCACCATTTCCAAATGTGCTCTGGAACACGGACTGCACGTTATCTGTGAAAAACCACTGACGTTTACTTCCGCTGAATCTGAAGAGCTGAAAGAAATCGCTTTAAAACACAATCGAGTGTTTGGTGTGATGTACGGCTACACCGGTTACCCAACTATTTCCCAGGCTCGTGAAATGGTTGCGCGTGGTGACCTGGGCAAGGTTCGTATTGTTCACATGCAGTTCGCCCACGGTTTCCACGCTGAAGAAGTGGAAAAGAACGATCCGGGTTTGCAGTGGCGTGTAACCAAAGCGGCTTCCGGTCTGTCTTACGTACTGGGTGATATCGGTACTCACTGCCTGCAGATGGGCCACCTGATCAGCGGCATGGAAATGGAAAGCCTGAGCTGCATGAAGAAAAGCTTTGTTGAAAGTCGTGAGCTGGAAGACGATGCTCACGTCATGATCAAGTACAAGAACGGTGCTGTTGGTACTCTGTGGTGCTCCGCTGTTGCTGTGGGCAACCTACACAACTTCAAGGTAGAGATCATTGGAGAGAAGGGCACTATCCGCTGGTGGGATGAGCATCCAAACCAGATCGAATACGCGCCACTGGGCGAGCCTTTCCGCAAGCTGGATCGTGGCATGGGCTATCTGTATGACAGTGCTCGTCATGAGCGTGTAGGAGGTGGCCATCCGGAAGGGTACTTTGATTCCTGGGCAAACCTGTACCGTAACTTTAGTCATGCCATGGTTGCTGCTGACAACGACCAGCAGTCTGAACTGACTGATATCTGGTTCCCGGGTCTGGACGACGGTATTGAAGGCGTACGCTTTATTGAGCGTTGCGTGGAGTCTGCAGAAAACAACAGTCAGTGGGTTAGCTATGAACAAGCTTGATTTTCAGTGCCCGTCTCTGCTGCAGCGTCCATTAGACGTTATTTGCCTGGGACGCGCTGGAGTCGACCTTTATGCCCGCGAAGCCAATACGGATATGAACGAAGTCACTGGCTTCAACAAATATGTAGGTGGCTCACCTGCCAACATCGCCGTAGCAGTTGCCCGTCAGGGCGGCCGTCCCGGCTTGATCAGTGGCGTATCCAACGACTCTTTAGGAAAGTTTGTCTGCCATTATCTGGAAGGTTTTGGTGTAGACCTGCGCGGAGTTAAGGTAGATAACTCCGGTTCAAGAACCAGCATGGCTGTCTGTGAGCTCAAACCAAGCGGCGGCGATGTGGTGATCTATCGCAACAATGCGGCAGATCTGACCATTGCTCCGGAAGAGATGAATCCGGATTACATCGCCAGCGCAAAAGTTCTGGTAGTGACAGGCACTGCCTTGTGTGCTAGCCCTTCTCGGGAAGCGACGTTTGCCGCCATTGAATATGCACGTGCTACAGGGACGATTGTTGCCCTGGATCTGGATTACCGTGCGTATTCCTGGAACTCTCCGGCAGAGTCTGCGGTTTATTACCGTCAGGCAGCACAGTTGTCCGACATTCTGATCGGCAACCGGGAAGAGTTTGATGTGCTCGAAACTCTGATTGCACCCGGTAACAAGGATGATGATGCGACTGCAAAACGCTTCCTGACCGGAGCGACTCAGATCATTCTTCTGAAGGCCGGAGAACTGGGTTCCAAGGTGTACACAAGGGATAATGAATACTTTGAACAGGGCATTTTCCCGGTAGAAGTCTGCAAGCCTTTTGGCTCCGGCGACTCCTATGCAGGTACCACCCTGCTGGCACTGATCCGAGGCAAGAGCCTTCGTGAAGCGGTGAAGATGGGGTCTGCGGCAGCAGCGATCAATGTTTCCAGAGATACCTGCACAGAAGCAATGCCTACCAGTGAAGAACTCTCTGCCTTCATTGCCAGGCGTGAATACCACTAATAATCAAAGGGCTCGTTTAGCGGGCCCTGTTTTCCAAGACTGACAAGAATTCCAGGGCTGAACCATGGGCAAGCATATTGCGCCTTTTGATAACCGCAACGAAGCGATTATCGCTGAACGAGACGATACCACTCCTCTGTGTTACTTCAACAGCGTCAAGCTGGTAAAGGGTGGAACCCACACTTATCGTCTGAAAAATCATGAAACAGCCATCGTATTGGGTGGCGGCACTTGCCGGGTCACAGTAGACGGCGAAGTATTTGAAAACGTCGGTGTTCGTGCTTCTATCTGGGAAGGCGACCCAAGCAGCGTTTATGCACCCATTGACAGCGAAGTGCTGATTGAATGTATCAGCGATGAAGCTGAAGTCATGATCGCTGGTGGTCGCTTTGAAGAGAAGCTGACGCCATTTGCTGTTCATCCGGATGACGTGCAAAAAGTACAGTACGGCAGCGATGACACCAAAACCCATCGCAAGATCAAACACGTTCTGGGGCAGGCCAATGCTGATAAACGCGGTCGTTTGCTGGTTAGCGAACTGTTTACCGTAGGAGAAGGCGGCTGGTCCGGATTCCCAGCCCATAAGCACGACGAAGACCGTGAAGGTGTTGAGACCCGTTACGAAGAAGTGTACCAGTTCCGCTTTGATCCACCTCAGGGTTTCGGTGCTCAATTCCTGTACACCGAAGAAGAAAAATGCGGTCCCTGCTACATGGTTAAAGACGGCAGTGTTATCGCGATCGACAAGGGCTATCACCCAAGCGTTGTAGCACCGGGCTACCGTATGTACTACTTCACCATCATCGTGGGTGAAACATCCAAGTCTCTGATGCAGTACTTTGAGC
>JBPCXN010000027.1:0-6324 GCA_051008495.1 Endozoicomonas sp.
AGATAGACTAAATTCCAGGCTTCATTTCCGTAGAAGTTTCCCTGAGAGTGGGCTACTAAAACCACTTTTCGGCAGCGTTCAATATCACGGGTATAGTCAGAAACATGCCTTTGCAGGTCACTGTCAATAACATAGTTGAAGACATCATAGCTGACCACGATAGACTCAAGAGCCTCTTCAAACCACTCAGGTGCTTCTGCTATGCCTGCAATCCATAACAGGATAGAGCTGTAGTCATCCAACAGCTTCTGTCGCGCCAACTCCAGTATCAGCTCAACCGGGTTTTCATTGTGGTTGTAGGACAGTTTGTAGTTGACTTCGTATTCTTCCAGCTGGTGCTTTGTTAGTCTCTGAAGTGCGATTATAGATTTCCTGGCAATCTTCTTATCATTGAGCATTCCATTTCCAAAATAAACCGACAGATCTGGAGTGGATACATGACATGGAAGCGACCATGTTGAAGTACAAAATGAAAATAAAAGAATAGTAAGTAGCTTTTTCATCGTTCATCCTTGATCACAGTTCACTTTTTGGCTTCAACATCAAAGTCGCATTGAGCTTCAAGGTCATCTGGTACAGTGAAGGTCATACCACTAAAATAACTATTAACTTTACTCCAAGCCTTTAGACGTTCTAATGTATTGAATAATCTTGCCTGAAGTCTTTCTAGATTGTTTTCTGGATCACCATCTGTTCGATACAAGAAACAATCAACAGCAGCTTCAGATTCTGCTCCCATTGCCAATACCATTTCTTTGTTATAGGCATTGGTAAGTTCTTTCTGACTGATAACTGCAAGCTCTCGTATAGCCTTGCGAATCACTTCCGAAACAGGCATCTCAACTTCAATAAACCGCTGAACATCATCCCGCACTCCGTCCTGGTCGCTGTCTATCCCATCCAGGCCAACCAGTCCGGCTTCACCGGGGTCAGGGGGCAGGTCAAACATCCATCGGCTTGCTGCAGACAGGTCGGGGGTAGAGAGACACTCATCCAGAGGGTGGGCGCTGAACTTAGCTCCACCATCGGCTATCAGACAGAAGTCTTTTTTCCGGAACCTGAACACGAGTCGCCCTTGATCAAGGCGTAACGGGAGCAGCTTTTTGCGGAACTTGTTGCGGAACTTGTAATGACTGACCACCGGCACAAACTTCTTGCCATAGCGCATCACCGCCAGCCTGCCCCCTGAGCCTGATATTTCGGTCTCATCGACCTGCCAGTCCTGCTGGTCGCTCTGGCTGCAATCTGCCATTGTGACCAGGTAGCCTTTGTCCAGCCAGGCCCAGTTCCTGTTGTATTTTTTATACTCTTCAGGCCACTGCCCCCAGTCGACCAGACCTGCCTGAAGGCACTGGTTATTGCCAGCTATAGCTGGCTCAAGGGGGCCACTGGCCAAAGCCTGAGGCAGGAAAAGAAAGGTCAGGAAAAGTATAAGAATCTGGCGCAAATCCATTGCAGCATTTCCTCGTTTTCATGCATTGATGACTGGAAGCTTATAATGTCGCTGCCACGTCCTGTAGTTCAGCGATCTCAGTTATAATTGACCACTTCAGCCATAAACATGTCAAACGATGAGCTCATCCTCCTGGTTATCTCTGCTGGCTATCTGCATTCTCGGTGCCGTTTCACCCGGTCCGAGCCTGGCTGCAGTGATGAAAAGCACACTTCAGGGCTCCCGTACCCACGGCCTTGTTACTGCAGTATCACATGCTGCCGGAATTGGTCTTTACGCTTTTCTGGTGGCAGCGGGTCTGGCGGTTGTCATTACTGAAACTCCCTGGCTGTTCAGGCTGATGACTTACGCAGGGGCGGTTTATCTTGGCTGGCTGGGCTTTCAGTCCCTCACCTCCACCACCACCCTGGAAGGTCGGGAGGGTAAAAGTGATTCTTCTATGACAATCAGAAAGGCCGCAAGGGATGGCTTTCTGATTTCATTCCTTAACCCGAAGATAGCGATTTTCTTCCTTGCCCTGTTCAGCCAGTTCGTTACGCCAGAATCCACAGTCATCACGAAATTGCTAATGGCGCTCCTGGCTACCCTCTGTGATGGCATCTGGTATTGCCTGGTTGCCGGAATTGCCGGTCACGCCAGAATCATGCCTGTTCTGCGCAGGAAGGCCACTCTGATCAATCGATTATGCGGGCTACTGCTGGTTGCGGTAGCCCTGAGGATATTGCTTATTTAGTACATGGTTTCAATGAGTTTGACGGGTTCAGTCAAATCCATTGAAACCATGTACTAGTCCAGCAGGGAAACATCCCTGACCGCACCTTTATCAGCACTGGTCACCATGGCTGCGTACGCTTTCAGGGCAGCAGAAACCTTTCTCGGACGAGCCTTGAGCGGTTTCCATCCGTCTTTGCCTTTGGCGTCCATGGTCGCACGACGTTCGGTCAACTCAGCATCAGAGAGCTGAACATTGATGGTCCGATTGGGAATATCAATCCGAATGATGTCTCCTTTTTCCACCAGTCCTATAGCACCGCCAGCCGCAGCTTCCGGAGAAGCATGACCGATGGAGAGGCCCGATGTTCCACCAGAGAAACGGCCATCCGTAAGTAAGGCACACTCTTTGCCCAGCCCTTTGGATTTCAGGTAACTGGTGGGATAGAGCATTTCCTGCATACCCGGTCCACCCTTTGGACCTTCATAGCGGATAATCACTACATCACCGGGCTGAACACGACCTTCCAGGATGTCGCTGACAGCACCTTCCTGGCTTTCACAGATATGGGCGGGGCCCTCAAACACCAGGATGCTGTCGTCAACACCGGATGTTTTCACCACGCAGCCGTCTTCAGCAATATTACCATGCAGAACAGCGAGCCCACCTTCTGTGCTGTAGGCATTGTCCAGTGAACGTATACAGCCTTCAGCTCGATCGTCATCAAGTTCCGGCCAACGGGTTTCCTGACTAAAGGCTTCTGTCGTACGAATTCCAGCAGGCCCGGCTTTGAAGAAGGTTTTCACCGTTTCATCGGTGGTGCACTTGATATCCCATTTATCTAATGCAACAGCCACAGTTTCGCTGTGGACTGTTGGGATGTCATTGTGCAACAGGCCGGCACGATCCAGTTCACCCAGAATACCCATGACACCGCCAGCCCGGTGAACGTCTTCCATATGGTATTTCTGAATATTTGGCGCCACTTTGCACAACTGAGGAACCCGGCGCGACAGCTCATCGATATTCTTCATATCAAAGGGAATGCCACCTTCCTGGGCTGCAGCCAGAAGGTGCAGGATAGTGTTGGTTGAGCCACCCATGGCGATATCAAGACTCATGGCATTTTCAAACGCCCTGAAACTGGCGACAGAACGGGGCAGCACACTGTCATCATCCTGCTCATAGTAACGCTTGGTGATTTCAACTATGCGTCGACCTGCTTCCAGGAATAACTCTCTGCGGTCAGCGTGGGTCGCCAGCATGGAGCCATTGCCCGGCAGGGAAAGGCCTAATGCTTCCGTCAAACAATTCATCGAATTCGCAGTAAACATGCCGGAACAGGAGCCGCAGGTCGGACAGGCAGAGCGTTCATATTCTGCAACGGTTTCATCATCGGCATCAGAAGCAGCAATGACCATGGCATCCACCAGATCCAGGCCGTGTTGTGCCAGTTTGGTCTTACCAGCTTCCATGGGGCCACCGGATACAAAGATCACAGGGATATTCAGTCGCAGAGCCGCATTAAGCATTCCCGGAGTAATCTTGTCACAGTTGGAAATGCACACCAGGGCGTCAGCGGTATGAGCATTGACCATGTACTCGACGGAGTCGGCAATGATGTCACGGCTGGGCAGGGAATAAAGCATGCCGTCATGCCCCATGGCGATACCGTCATCCACCGCAATGGTATTGAATTCTTTGGCCACGCCTCCGTGCTTTTCAATCTCCCTGGCCACCAGCTGCCCCATATCCTTCAGGTGCACATGACCGGGCACAAACTGGGTGAAGGAGTTGGCTACGGCAATAATCGGCTTCTTGAAATCGTCATCCTTCATACCGGTGGCGCGCCAAAGGGAGCGGGCTCCGGCCATGTTGCGACCATGGGTAGAGGTTCTGGAACGGTATGCGGGCATGCTGCTGTCCTATTGTCTGTTCAGGCCTATTGACTGACTTGCTATTGTTGTCCTGAAGGTCGTCTGCGCCATTCCGTGGCGAGGGGTAAGAATAACAGAAATGCCGCGGGGGTTTCATGCACCCTGAGGGAAAGAGGCTGTCGGCTCAGTGAGCATGCCCGTTATGCGGCATGCTTCGCCTTGCGCTGGTTGTAATCGGCGATCATGCTGTCCATGGAGGTCTGCTCGTACTCCCTGAGACTGGCCAGCACCATGGTTTTGCGCCCCTTACCGACAATCGCGCCGCTGTCTTTGAAAATAAAGTCCAGGGAGACATTGCCACGCTTGCCGTCAATCTCGAGCTGGGACTCTGCAGCCTCTATCCTGGGTTCTTTCAAATCGACAGTATTCAGGTGAACCGACATGCTTTCGTATATCACCAGGGGGCGGGCCGCGTTGATCATGACATTACGGCCTTTCATCAGCGGCACCAGCACATGGGGGAAGTTCTCACCAGAGAAAGCCACATAGCTGTGCACCAGACTCTCGATCATGCCCTGGTCAAGATTGTTTGCACCACTGTATTCAACACCCAGATATTCCTTGCCCTTGAGGTCACAGATAGCCTTGGAGCCTTCGGCACTCTGAACGATCTCCAGTTCGACACCATCACTGACCATGCCACTGAAGTTAACCTGCATATTGCTGTAGAGGCCTTCGCTGCTGAGGATCTTGGCAAACAACAGGTCTCCGGGGACACAGAAGCGCCGGGAATCAATATCGTGAATGGGATTGAAGTCGTTAGCCACCCGCTTGGCAAAGTCACTGGACTGCTGTCGGGTAAAAGAGAAGCGGTGGTTTTCCAGTGCAGTGCAAAATTGATCTAAATACATATTCTATTTATCGGCCGCTGATATCAATGACCAGCCTGGCCTCCTGACTGAGTCCTTATCAAGCTGCCTTCCTGTTCTGGAGCAGGACAGTAGCAAAAACGGGCAGCGCAAGGCAAATGCTGATGACGGGACTCATCATAAAACAGGTACACCCGTTCTGACTGTTACAGATTCGTTGCTTTTTGTTTACAGCCCTGACCTTCACTCTCCCATGTCACAGTAATGTCAGTGCATCTGAGACATCTGTCAGGCATCTCCCGGAAAGCCTACGGATACAGTTCTGGTGCTTTGAGCTTAGAAGAGTAACCATTCAGGCCAGCCCGAACGGGCTGGCTGATCCCACTTGAACTGTGGACCTCAGCCCAAGCCGACATTGTTCTTTTGTAACACCTGCTCTGCCCGGTAACTGGAGCGAACCAGGGCTCCGGAAACCACTTCCAGGAAACCTTTCTCAAGCCCCCACTGACGATACGTTTCAAACTCCTCAGGCGTCACGTACCGTTCAATAGGAAGATGATTCAACGTTGGCTGGAGGTACTGGCCGAAGGTGACAATATCGACATTGATGGCCCGCAGGTCATCCAGGGCTTCCTTAATTTCATCTTCCGTTTCGCCCAGCCCCAGCATGATGCTGGTTTTGGTCAATACATCGGGGCGGTATTTTTTAGCATGCGCGAGAACTTCAAGCGTCTGTTCGTAGCTGGCCCTGGGGTCCCGTACCGGGTGTGTCAGACGTTTAACAGTTTCCACGTTCTGGGCAAACACCGAAATGCCGCTGTCCACTACGGTTTCCACATCAGAGAGAACACCGAGAAAATCTGGAGTCAACGCTTCAACATCGGTTTCAGGATTCAGTTCCTTGACCCGTCTGACCACTGCTGCATAGTGACCAGCGCCACCATCTTCGAGGTCATCACGGTTTACGGAAGTCAGCACCAGGTATTTCAGATTCATCAGCCTGACGCTGTTGGCGGTGTGTTCTGGCTCATCCCTGTCCAGCCAGCCCTTTGGGTTGCCGGTATTCACCGCACAGAAGCGGCAGGCACGGGTGCAGACATCGCCCATCAGCATGATGGTGGCTGTGCCGGAACTCCAGCACTCATTGATGTTGGGGCACATGGCCTCTTCACAGACAGTGCTGAGTTTGTGCTCGTGAACCGTACTTTTGACTTCCTTATATCGGGTTCCGTACTGAGCCTTGATACGTAACCACTCAGGCTTGCGCTTCAGGGTTTTGCTAGTGTCAGCCCCACTGGCCTTGATGCCGTTCTTGATGGCTGTAATGCCCTTGTCGTTGACAAACTTGGTGCCACTGCTCACCTGAACCACAGGAATCAGGTTTTCACCGTTCTCAGTGTTGCCTGTCATGTC
>JBPCXN010000028.1:0-5973 GCA_051008495.1 Endozoicomonas sp.
CGCTCTGTCCCTGAACTCCTCACTCAACTTGGATTTGTGAAGCAACCACAGGTTCTCCAGCTGCTCTTCAGAGTTTAAAGGCGCATCGGCAGGGTAATAAGCATCTATTGTATCTATGTAATACAACCTTTTCAGTTGCTGGTTGTAGAGAATGTTCTTTGAGTGCCTGTCAGGTAAGTAATATGAAGTAAGGAGTTCAGTGGCTGGTTGCTGCCCTGTGGTGATGGCCACTGCTTTGCCAAATAAAGTGTATGCCTCCTTTACTATTTGCTGTTCAAAAGCGCCTCCCCGTGCTGAAAAAAAATCGCTGGCTAATTTTGCAAGGGTATCACCCTCAATAAACGGGAATATGAAAGTTTCAAAAGTCCCGGCCCCATCCACCTGGTCAACCAGTGGTTCATCATTTAATGGATAGACAATCTCTATGCTTTCATTCAACAGTTGCTTGAAAATGTTTAGCTGTTCACCCATTGATATCTGAATATAACTCTTGCACATGGCTGTGGAAAGTCCATCTTCAGTACCTTCAACTGGTGTGCTCAGGCGCTTAGTCTTAATGAAATATTTTTTTCCGGAAACATTGAGTGCATAGTTTTTGTGGGTTTGCTGTCCCCGGTGTCTGTATGGCAGTTCTGTCAGGGAGAGGCACTGGACGTTTTCGATTCCAATGACTTTTACCAGAGAGTTGCATATCCGTTCTTTGTAGCTGTTGTTTGATCTGGCGTAGAGGACAGTTGAGTTCCAACACAATAACGATAATAAAAGGGCCAGCAGGAGTTTAGAGGTTTTTTGACTGATTTCTCCTTTGTGTGAAGGCATCGGGGTGGTGCATAACACTTTTAGCTGCCAAAGAGGCTTGGTCAGTTTTTTTTCTGAAATATTAAGTGTTGATAAACCTGGGTGCTTTGTTAGAACTCTTCCCGGCATATGCCTCATCATTCAGGATATTTTGGTTTTCAATGATCCATCATAGACACAGTGGCCGATAAAGAGTTCATTCTTTTTAAACAGTGTTCCAGTTAGTCTCGATTCAGAGCTTTCCGCTACTGGTAAAGAGTGGTAATCCAGCGCTTTTCATCGATAAACTGCCAGGACCAGCTTTTCCACTTGTCACCCAGACCGGCTTCAATGATGTCATCCAGGGATTTACCGGCGGCTTTACTGGTCTGTACCAGTGCCCGGGTTTCCTTAATCATGCTCAGCAGATTCTGATATTGCTTCCTGGTCGCCAGGGGCCCGTGACCGGGAATAAAACGGGTCTCAGCGTCAGTCCTGTCCAGGATGGTCTGGATATTGTTCATATAGCCCTCCACCGTGCCACCGGCTTTCAGGTCGACATAAGGGAAGCGGTCGACAAAAAAGAGGTCACCGGTATGAACTACGTTGGCCTTTTCGAACCGCACAATGCTGTCGCCATCAGTGTGCCCTGATGGCAGGTGCATCACATGCAGTGTGTCGTCATTGAAATGAAACTTTATGCCATTGTCGTAGGTGACAACGGGCAGTCCTCCGTGCCGGTGTTCCGGTTTTTCTGCCAGCCTGGAACGGACATTATCATGGGCAAAGATGGTAGTGTCTTCGATTTTCTGGAACCAGGCATTGGAGCCGGTGTGGTCACCATGATAGTGGGTGTTGATAACATAACGGATATCCGTGTCGGCAATATCTGACAGGGCCTTGGCAATTCTTGTTGCCAGGGGCTCAAACTGGTCATCAATAATCAGTATCCCGTCCTTCCCGGCGGACACGCCGATATTGCCACCAGAGCCCGTGAGCATATAGGTAGAACCCGCTATATGCTGAGTGGAGATTTCTACTTCGGCAAAGCGATCCTGTGCAGGAAGATGCAGGGACATCAGCGTGACAGTCAGTGACAGTAGTCTTTTCATAATCCATTACTTTTCAGGTTATTATGTTTGCTATACGCAGGCTATGCGTATCAGGATTCAATCGGCCAGTCGGCGGCATCGACGGAATCCAGTGGCAGTGTCGTATGGCCGTCCCAGCGATCGGTAAACCGGAGATCCGGGTCATATTGCTGGGCCTGTTTCTGAAGGTCGAAACGGCGGTGCCCCCTGGGGTCGGTGCCAACGCCTGCCAGGTATTGCCAGTTGCCCCAGTTGCTGCCGACATCGTAATCAATGAGTTGCTGCTCAAAGTAAGCGGCGCCATATCGCCAGTCAACCTCAAGCTCGTGAACCAGGCAGCTGGCCACCAGCTGGCGGCCACGATTGGACATATAGCCAGTGGTTTTCAGCTGTTTCATACAGGCGTTAACGATAGGGTAAGGCGTTGTTCCTTCGCACCACTGCTTGAACCGGCCACCATAGAAACTGGTCAGTGGCCGTTTATTCTGAATGCCCTCAAAGGCAAACAGTTTTACGCCATGCTTAAGAGCGTACCACTGGAAGTATTCGCGCCACAGGAGCTCGAAATACAGCCAGTAGGTGGATTCATTGGCGACAATCCGATCCTTGTAGGCATCGAGCCAGGCCTTGATCTCTCTGGCTGACAGGCAGCCGTCGGCCAGCCACAGAGACAGCTTCGAGGAGTTATCCCAACCGTCCAGCTCATTCCTCACATCTTTATAGTTCGCCGGTAAGCTTCCGGAAAAGTACTGGTCAAGATGGGCATGACCGGCTTGAAAACCTCCGGACAAAGGCGGATTTGACTCGACAGTTACGGGTGGCAGCAAATCCGGATCGTAATTCAGTCCGCGAAACGGCCCTGGCAGTATATCGGGTGTCATCAGTGGCCCTTTAACGGGCAGGGATTCCACCTGCTTGCGGAATTCAGTGAAGGTAGCGGGCAGATCATTCAATTCGAAGGGCAGCTGCTCCTGCTCAAACAGGGTATGAGTGGCTACCTCTATAAACTCGACACCTTCCAGATGGGTCTGTAAATCTGTCCAGTACCGATTTTCATCGTAACCGACAGCAGCACCGCGATAGACGACTTTTATCTTATGAGCCCTGACCAGTTGTTGTATGGCTTCGTGCGGAGTCTGGTAGCGAACCAGAAGTTTCTGGTTTCTTGCGGAGAGAGCACTGTCCAGATCTTTCAGGCTTTCCCTTAGAAATCGCCAGCGATGTCTGCCCATGGGCGCCATGGAATAGCGGCCTGGAGAGAACCAGCCCGGGTCGACGCAATAGAGACACAGCAATGACCGGCTGTTGGCTGCGGCTTCGATAAAGGCAGCGTTGTCCGCCAGTCGCAGATCCTGGGTAAACAGAAACAGTGCCTTGCTTGATCTTTTATTATCAGCCATCGCTCACCACCCGAAGTTCTCCAGCAACGATACTGTTGCAGGCAGTGGTATTGCAAGAACTGAAGTCACGAAACAGACGTCAATGCACGGTTTTCAGCCGGTGAATGGAGGGAAGTGAAGGGCGTTGTGGGATGAAGCTGTCAAAAGAAGACGGAGGCAGTCTGTTCTCTGGCTGATAGCCCAGAAAAGCCGACTGTCTCCGGAATCGTTATCGAGTCAGGTAGGTATGCATGAACTCGGTACTGCTGGTCAGGTCGGCAATGGTGATGAACTCTTCAGTGGTGTGGACTTTCGCCATACCGGTGGAAAGGTTAACAGTCTTAACACCTTTCTCATTGAAGTTGTTGGCGTCACTGCCGCCGCCGGTCGGCTGGGTCTGAGGCTTAACGCCGTTGGCGACGAAAGCCGCTTTTACGCTGTCAACCAGAGGGTCATTATCTTCAATGCGGTAAGCGTTGTAGGCCCGGGTAGAAACGATGTCGACTTTTGCGCCGTGTTTTTCTGCAGCGGCTTCAAAAGTGCTGACCATGTGCGCTACCTGTTCAGACAGCTTGTCGGCATTGGTAGAGCGCGCTTCCGCTTCAATGAACAGCTCAGGCATAACGATATTGATGGCCTGACCGCCTTGAACTACACCGATGTTGGCGGTAGTTTCATCATCAATGCGGGACAGCTTCATCCGGCCGATGGCGTCGGCGGCCACGGTCAGGGCGTTAATGCCTTCTTCCGGAGCCAGGCCTGCATGGGCTGGACGACCGGTGATGTTTACCTTCAGGTTCTGCTGACCAGGCGCAACGGTGATGATGGTGCCGATGTCGCCGCCGGAGTCCAGAACAATCGCCTCTTTGGCTTCAACATGGGACATGTCGAAGTGCTTGGAGCCGTGCAACCCGCCCTCTTCGAAAACAGTGAAGGCCAGCTCGATGGTCTTGTGCGGCAGCTTCTGTTCCTGGATAGAACGAACCGCTTCCATGATGGCCGCAATACCGGATTTGTCATCGCCACCCAGAATGGTGTTGCCCCTGGCGCTGATGACACCGTCAGTGATGACCGGCTCGATGTCATTGCCCGGAGTTACGGTGTCCATATGGCAGCTCAGCAGGATGCTGCCTTCCAGGTCTCCGGGAAGGTTGGCGTAAATGTTGAAGCCGTTGGAGATTTCCTCCGGCACAGGCAGTCTTTCTACCCGGAAACCGATGTCTGCCAGCTGCTCAGCCAGAGTCTCGGCGATAGCTTTTTCGTTACGGGATTCACTGTCGATCTTCACCAGATCAATGAAGTGCTGGATAAGTCTGTCTTGATTAATGTTGGACATAATTCACATTCAGCCGCCGCGACAGAGCGCAACCACCAAAGCAACCTTCTACCAGGAATGAATGTCTTCCTACGATAAAGGATTTTTTTCCACAGTTTCATATGGTTAAGTACTTATGAGAACGGCTGGTCGCAAGCAGTTCAAGCTGACCCGGGATGGAAAAATGGCTGACGGTAATCGTCTTTCTGCATGATACCAGCGCTACTCAGCCAAACCCGGTGCTTCACTGCCTGGACAGATTGTTGTGCATCTGGCTGCAGCAGGAATCTGATGATTTATTGATCTGTAACAAAACGCTTGATTGTCAATGCTTCCTAACCTTTCTCGATAGGAAGCAGGAGTTGGTAACCGACTCCCCTTGCCGCCTTGATGCACTTTACATCAGGTAATGCCTGTTTCAGCTTTCGTCGCAGGCGGCTGATAATGGCCTCTAGCCGTCGTTCGTCGTAATCCAGGTAATCATGCCCCAGTGACTGGCACAGCGCCTGGCGGGAAACCGGGATAAATGGCTGGTCCGAAAGCGTATCAAGGACAATGCCCTCAGCGGCAGTAAGCTCCAGGAGGGGGGCTCCTGGCAGAAGAAGGTTTCTCCTGGCGGGGTCAAGCTGCAGGTGGGGCTGTAAGGGCTGAATACCGGTTTCACCGGTTTGAGGTCTCAGACGACGGTGTACGCTGTTCATAACCGCCACCAGTTCGGAAAAATCCACCGGCTTCACCAGATAAGCATCTGCCCCCGTGTTGAGACCCTCAACACGCTCACGTAAGGTGCCACGGGCTGTCAGCATGATAATGCCCAGTCCGGGCCTCTGGACTTTCCTGGCTACCTGCAGGCCATCTTCATCGGGCAGGCCCAGGTCAAGCAGCAGGATATCCGTTTCCGGGCCGGTCTCCAGATACTGGTACAACGCCGATGCTTCGGCCAGGGAACTGACCTGGTAACCTGCGTGTTTCAACAGGAATTCAAGTTCATAACGAAGGTCAGGATTGTCCTCAACAACGGTTATACGCATGTTATCTTCCATCAGTGAAAACACAACGAAAACAAGCGCCGCCCAGCGCTGATTCCATACAGTCTATTCGCCCTCTGTGACGATCAATGACTTCCTTGACGATGTACAGACCTAATCCCAGGCCTGGCTTACTGCTGGTTTCACCGGCACGGTGAAACTTTTCAAAAACCTTCAGTCGCTGCCCTTCGGGAATGCCCGGTCCAGAGTCGTCTACCTGCCAGATCAGTTGTTCCTGCTGTCTGGCAACGGTAATCTTTACCAAATTTGCCGTAAAGCATCGCCCAATCGGGCGGTGATATAAGGCGGGAACGCGCAGAGCGTTCCGGTTGCGTGTTTGTACGTGCTCTGCTAGTTTTCATCCTGTCTCTTGCAGACCTACC
>JBPCXN010000029.1:0-12506 GCA_051008495.1 Endozoicomonas sp.
TTCGGTAATGCTTCCGCTTTTTGTCCTGCTTGAAGCTGCGACTGAAGCCAGTAACAGAGAACCCAACTCCAAAACTGTCCATGAAGTAAACGCCACCCATTGTGAAACTGACCTGATCTTTCTGAACATCCACTCCAGGAACAGGTTTCAAGGTAGTTCCGGTGATAGTGAGGTCATCAAAGCGGTGACGTGCTTCAAAGCTGCCATACAGGAAACCACTGTTTTGAGGGCTGTCCGTTAACATGGAAAAGACTATTGCCATGAACCACGCCAAGAGCAAGCCGCCTAAGGAGCAGTGGCTGGTACATGGCTCGTGAAATTGCCCGGGAGAAGAGCCTCCAGAGTGGTTAATAGCACTTTGCAGTCTACATTCTATAGCCCAGACGAGAAGCTGGGCTTTCACTTTGGCATTAGAAACTCGGGGTTGTATCTTCTCTTCTAATCCTCTGTGCCTTTATCTTTCCAAATTTGCAAGCGAGTGTCTTCAGAATCCTCGTCAAACTCTGTGTACCCGTAGCTTTCACAGATCTCCAAAACTCTACGAGTAAACCATTCGTTGTTGGCTTTAACCAGACTGAGTTGGCAAAACGGCTGAAATTTTTGCTGACTGTCTTCTACAGGAGAAAGTGAAAGGCAAGTGCAAATTGGGTGAATGTGACTTAAACGTCCCTGGATTTCTATCTTTTGCAAAACTTTTTTAGCTCTTTTGCGAAAAAGTTCTGTTGCATCCTCAAAAGAGGTATCGCTATCTTTTATCAGGGCATACTGATACCACTTAATGGGGCCTTTCAGCTTTCTATCATTATCTGTCCTTTTCCATATATTGTCTTTCACATTAGCACCAAATAGTATGACCAGAATGACAGTCGAAAGATCATAATAAACACTGGTTTTTATTTTATCGGCTAGAGTGAAAACCATGGTACCTGGGTGCTTCGTGTCCAGCGATTGGCCAAGATTAGGGTTTACGCCACTGGTTAGCAGGATAACGAGCGAGTCAAAATCAATCCTGTCTGTGTCTTGCCAGCGTCTCAGCTCCTTAGTGAATTGCTCTGACCAGGTGCTTGCTCCCAGCCTTGCGCAGAACGGCAGTCGACCTTGTCGACATTGATAGGCGTTCTCAAGGTCTGTTGATATCAAAAACATTTGCAGGGCGGTGGCAGAGGCGTTGTCTGATTGTTTCTGTGCAGTCACGATTAATTCATAGAGATGGATAAATAAGCTGCCAATATCAGTGACCTCCAGTAAGGCTTGAAAAATCAAATCAGCCTGCCTTTTTTCAACCAGGTAATGAATAAAGGTTTTATCGGCTTTATCTACGGGAAACTCAGAGACACCTTTTCTAAGAACACCCCCAAGCAGCTTGTTTATCTGGGGCTGCTCGCTGAGCATTGCAAGAATATGCAAGGGTGAGAACCCAAAGGGGTCATCTGGTATAGCACTGACAGGGGCGTGAATTTCTTCAATACCAACAGACCCCTGGCACATAGCAGCCTGCAAAGAGAACGTTGAGGCTTCTGACAGGTAGTAACTGCAAATGAGACTATGATTGTGGAGCAGTTTTAAGGCTAAACTAAGGTGATTATGAGCGATCAGCTGACCCCCCAGGTTGATCACGTTAGCTTGGAACTCTTCTCTATCAAGACCAAGAGAATATTGGTTAACCAGGAAGTCAACCAGCCTGGTATCGCCTGCCTCGATGATTAAATCAAATGGTGTTTGTTGCCGTTTATTTTGAGTGAGAATATGAGTTCTGAAGGCGTTCTTCATCAGTGCCAGAGCCATATTTGGGCTTCCCCGAAGGGCGTAATGTAGGAAAGTACTGCCCTCTGAGTCCTTCAGGTCAGGATCAAGTCTGGCACCCATCTCAATCATTTGCTCTGCCAGGCTGGGATCTTTATGGGTCAGAGCAAGGTGTAATGGCGTTTGACCATTTTCATTTTGTGTGTTGAGTGCACTGACAAGGTCTTGGTGCCTGACTTGCTTCCAAAGGTCTTGATTATTGGATTTCGCCAGATAGTGAAGCAGGCTGTTTCCTTGCCTGTCTCGGAGCGAAAGAATATCAGTTGGCGTCTTTTTTGCCGAGAAAAGGCTAGCCAGTCTTTGCAAAAAAGAAGGGGGATCTTCCCCGGTGAAAAGAGCAGAGACCTTCTTCAAGCTGACTTGGCAGGGCGTAATCGCGACGGGTACTTTAGTTCTAGTAGGTGGTGACTGACTGATATTATCTCCGCTGTACACTGCCTCTGAATAGTACAATGTGCACCACCGATAGCTACGATTATGAATTCGTATTCTAGAAATATACTTATATGGCAATATTGTAAGCTCGCTACTTTCAAGCTCCTCGATATTGTATGAAGAATGTATTGCTTTTAGGAGAGAACCAGTGAGTAGATCTGGAGTATGCTTGAATAGGATCGCTGCAGCTCTGTTAGTGCAACTGTCGTTGGAAGCATAGATTTTTAATGTGCTTTCAAACAGATCTTTTCTGAAATTCATATAAAGTTTGTAGAACTTTGGATCCTTGTCTTTAAGGCTATCCATGCTTGATAAAAAATTTCTGTCAAACTCAGGGAACATAGGGCGTTGGCGGGGTTCAGTGAACAGTTCAGTACATTTCGCGTTTTCCGAATCGAGCAATTGCAGAAGAGCAAAATAGTCGAAAACTAACCATAGGTTATCAAGCTGTATATGATTGCGCTCAGGCATGAATGCAGGGTCTATTTCCTCGGCTTCATATAACGGGGCTCCAGTGCGGATCAAAAGCTTAATAATTTCCCAGTTTTCATTGTTTGTGATCCACCAAGGATCAGGATGGTTCAGTTGCATATGTGGGATAATGGTACTTTTCTTTGGCCTATACAGGGTGGGCTCAGGATTAACAGCACTGAATTTGACTATGTCAGGATGTTTTTCAAGCAGGGAAGTCAGTTTTTCTTTTTCATGAGCCGTAATGTAGGTCACCATCTCATTGAAAAGGATGCTCTGACTTTTCTGTACTTCTTCTATTTCTGCCATAGAGAAGCTGCTGGCAGTGAGCAGAAAAGCAAACAGACTTATCAGAATGACCGGTATTCGCAAAGGAGAGTGACTGTTCATATCAAATCCAATTGCTTCTTACGCAGGAAACTATAAGATAGCCTACAAGTTGTTCGTTTGGACTGAGCTTTATAGAAAGATTCCAGGGAGTTCTGTTAAGTAGTTGATCTTAGAGCGGTTCCTTCAAAAAGAAAACCTGTTATTACCGTAGAAATAACAGGTTTTTTCAACAGCGGGCAGAGTTACAACTTCCAGTAAAAAGCCAGGGCATTTCGGTAATGCTTCCGCTTTTTGTCCTGCTTGAAGCTGCGACTGAAGCCAGTAACAGAGAACCCAACCCCAAAACTGTCCATGAAGTAAACGCCCCCCAGCGTAAAACTGACCTGATCTTCCTGAACATCCACTTTATGAACAGGTTTCAAGGTGCTTCCGGTAATAGTCAGGTCATCAAAGCGGTGACGGGCTTCAAAACTGCCATACAGGAAACCACTGTTTTGAGGGCTGTCCGTTAACATGACCTGCTGTCGAAAAGGTCTTAATGCTGTGGCATTAAAGCTGGAAGCCAGGTTTGATCCATAACGCCAGCCAATACCCAGGGCAACTTCTGGCTGGAAGTTGCCTGCAACCAGCCGACCATAGCCACTGAATTCATTCTGTCTGGTGCCCCCGGAGCGATAAAAGAGCCGATCCTGCTCATAGCTGGCATCCACAGCAAGAGTGTTTTTAACCTGGTAATCCCAACCCATTGGAATTGTGTTGTTCATCAGCCGGTGAGATTCCTTCTGAAGCCACTCCGCTCCCGAAGCAGGCCCTGTTGTTCCCAGCATAAGGCCCAGGCGATGTGCGAGTTCTCCATTGCTGGCTACAAGCGCAGTGTCGAGATAAAGCAGGCCACTATACGGCCTTTCGTCTGGCTGTGGTGTCTCGTCGCCAATACTGGAAGGCGTCCATATTTTCTGGCCAATCTGAGTAGACCAGCTGAATTGATAGTGTTCTTTCTGGGACAGGGGGATGAAAGTATCTTCTGGCAGAGGCTGGAAATCTGAACCGTATCCGAGAAAAATGCCGTTGGAGTAGTCGCCGTCCGCCTTGAACAGGACATCATTGTCTACACCGAGCTGCCAGCTGGAGGCTTTTGAAATAAAAGACAGCCCAAGCAGTGCAAGAAAGAGGAAGATCGTCACTGGCTTCATAGCATTTACCACGTCTTATTATTTATGACGTCTCTAATTCTAAAATGTCTTCCGACAAAAAAACAACAACTGTCTACTATTAGGTTTCTGAGAAAATGTGATCACTATCTATACAAAACGGTTATTTTTTCAGCTGGACTCTCAGCCTGTGTTTATAGGCAGTGTCAGTGTTACCATCCAGGCTGCACCAGCCAGTAGGACAATATCGGCTTCCACGTACCTGCTGGCATAGCCAATGGTTGGAAGGATAGCGGGTGCGATACCAAATTGATTGAACGGAATCTTGTTCTGATACTCGCCTTTATAACCATGAATAAAACCAAACATGACTTTGCTCCTGAATCCTTCAGGAAGGCTGTTGAATCGGTAGGTCTTACTCCAGTATGCAAACTGGCTTGGCTGATGGAATGAATTCTTAAAGAATGCCGCTCCCCATGCGGTATCACCCATTCTGCGCTCCAGCCCGATCAATTCCTGGCTATTATTATGTTCTGGCTTGGGGTTCCAGTGCTGCGTATAAAGGCTGGTCGAAATAGCATAGCTGATTTTCCTGTCCTGCTCCTTAGCCAGTGTATGACCGGATATAACAGTGGCTACAAAGAAAACGATCAATAATGGGCAACTTTTTCTAATGGAGAAGGATAAAGACACTGACCGCAAAACAGACACCTTGATACAACCTGTCATCCTATGAATAAGGCACGCACTATATCCTCGCTTTGCCTGGCAATTAATACGCAAATACTGCAAAGATATATGCGTCTGACCAGCATCATCTCTCTTTACAGGAAGTAATTCACTGCCTTTATGTCGTCCGGAGCATGGTGCATGAACAGTCTGACTGCTTAGCCCGGATATTTCATAAATTGCTGCGATGATCGCGCTGAACCTTGTGGCACTAAGGAATTTTGCGATTGAGCGCCGTACTGGTGTGTACGGTCGATTGAGCAAAACTTTCTTAGTGCTGCAAGGGGCAAGCGAGGACGCACGCAAATTTATGAAATATCCGGGTTAGTTAAGTCAGCACTGATAATAAAGAGATGACCAGCCCAATGCCACTGTCACTGCTTCTGGTTGTTAACACCATCAAGGCGCAAGAAATGTCTCATTGCCAGTCCGTTTCCACACCAGCCGAACCAGGAACAGAAGCACGGAGGCCAGCGCCAGGAAGACGCCGGCCGGCCAGGCAAAGGCCGCCGATACGCCCAGCCCCTCTGGTGCCATCAGGAGATAGGTGAAGCAAACTGCGGTCATGAACCCGGCAGGCAGCAGCGCCACCCAGCAATTCCGTTCCTGCCTGACCATGTATACGGCAGCGGTCCAAAGCACGATGGTGGCCAGCGCCTGATTGAAAAAGGCGAAATAACGCCAGATTACCGAGAAGTCCACCAGGGTGAGACAATAACCGGTAATAAACAGCGGTATGGCCAGGGCCAGACGGTTCAACATGCTTCTCTGGCTGATCTCGAAGATATCGGCAAAAATCAGTCTCAGACTTCGGAAAGCGGTATCTCCAGATGTGATAGGGCAGGCCACCACACCCAGTATCGCCAGCATCCCCCCCAGGCTTCCCATCAGTCCGAGCGCTATTTCGTTGACCACCAGTGAAGGTCCGCCCTGGTCAAGTACCGCCGAAAGGCCAGAAATACCGCCAGGAAAGAAGGCCATTGCAGCGGCAGCCCAGATCAGCGTAACTATGCCTTCGGCCACCATGGCGCCATAGAAGACACGTCGCCCATAAGTCTCACTGGATATGCACCTTGCCATCAGAGGAGACTGAGTGGCATGAAAACCACTGATAGCGCCGCAGGCAATGGTGACACACAGCAGCGGCCAGGCCGAAAGGCCAGCCGGGTGGTCCGGAGGCGTGCCAATCTCTGGAATCGGCAGGCCGTTGATGATCAGCATGCCGGCAATGCCCAGCGCCATAAACAGCAGAGCCCCGGCAAACAGTGGGTAAATGCGTGCAATGAGTTTATCCACCGGGAGAATGGTGGCAATAAAGTAATACCCCAAAATAACCATCAACCAGAAGGTTTTGTCGGCAAAGACGCCGCTGAATCCCAGGTTACTCAGGAGCGCGGCTGGGCCCACCATAAAAACAGTTCCAACCAGCAGCAGTAAAACAACTGACATCAGTCGCATGAACTGACAAACCCTGGGGCCAAGATAAATACCCACAACCTCAGGAATGCTGCGCCCCTGGTGACGGGCCGACATCATGCCGGAAAAGAAATCATGAACGCCGCCTGCGAAGATACAGCCGAAGACAATCCAGATAAAAGCTGTCGGTCCGTACAGGGCGCCCAGGACAGCGCCGAAGATAGGACCCAGTCCGGCAATATTGAGAAACTGGATGAGAAAGATACGTGGCCAGCTCAATGGCACGAAATCGACGCCATCGGCCAGTTCTGTGGCGGGTGTTTTCCTGGCCGGATCGACACCGAAACAGCGCTCAACCACCGAGCCATACAACAAATAACCCACAAGCAGTGCGGCGACCGCACAGAGAAAACTGGTCAAGGTTCTGCCCTCCATAATCCACAGGTATGAAGATTCTGGCTCCCCTCGAACCGGCTCTTCTTCACTGACCGGCAAGCCAGAAGCTGCACCGGTATATTCTTCGCCGTCCGGGAACTCCGATACCAGGAGCCCCGGATCTTTCTGGAACAATTATTCAGTTTTTCAGGAATGAAAGCATAGACCTTGTTATGGCGTTAATTAATAAGGATTTAGAATGAACAGGCCATAACAGATAAGCTATTGCTATATTCAAGGCAACCTCCGGGTTGCCGTATTAATCCTCGGATTTCACCAGCTCGCGCCCAGCCCCAGCAATAAAGCACTGTCGTCTTTTTTCTTTCCGGGTTGCGGATCATCGTCGTAGTCAAACTCAAAGCGCAGACTCATCTGCAACAGGTCCGTCAGCTTGAAGCGAAAGCCGGTGGCCGTCTGAAACAGCCAGCTATTGGTTTTGAAACGACGATAGATATCCTGATCATGATAAAAGGTCACGTCTGACCAGAACAACTGGTCATAATGCAGGGCCCAGTGACCGGCCAGGTTCTCACGCTTTTCATCAGGCTGGCTGTATTCTTCCCAGATCTGGCTCAGGCCAAGCTCTGCCCGCAGATTACATTCCGGCTCTTCCCAGAACTGGTGACCAAGGCCGGCACCGACGGTTGCCCTGCTGTCCAGTGATTTGATCTTGTCCTTTTCCCAGCTGCCCTTTCCCACCAGGTACCAGGAGGACGACAGAAAGCGGTTATAGCCGTACTTCAACAGCCAGTTGTCCTTGGTGGTTTTGTCATCGGTACGTTCCTGGCCACTTTTCCAGTCAAAAATGTGCCGGTTCAGACGATCACGTACGCCTATCCGTCCATCCGCATTAAAGTTGTCTTTCTTGTCATTACCACGCTCAATATTCATATAGACGTTGGCGTTGCCACTCCAACGCCACTCATCGCCATCAGGCTGTTTATCCGACAGCCTGGCCAGGTGTGAAGGATCGGCCTTAATACTTTCTCCGGTATCTTCGTTGACCAGCTGCTGCTGATCCTCGGCATGATCGAGTTTCCAGCGGCCAAACGCCTCCTCACCCTTGACACGAATCCACAACGGCTGGTCAGACTCCATCACAACAATATCCCTGAGAGGTATATCGAGTTTTCCATAGCCGGTATCCAGCTGTAACTTGTCGTCTTTTATGCTGACGATCTTTCCCGATATTTCGTTGCCATTATGCAGAAGGACACTGTCTGCCATTAAGCTGGTAAACGGGAACATGCAACAGAATAAGCCTGCAGCCATCATGGGTAGCCTGGACATGGGCAACCTCACTGAATCCTGATCGGAAGGTTGGTGAATGACACATTAGAGTGCACAGCTAGATTAGGTTATGCTGTGAACCTTCGCCTGATTTTACTGAGCCATTTTCAACCCGTTTCCGGAGAGCCTTTTGCACGCCCCGTTCGCCCCTTCAGATATATGGTTTATCCTCGGCCAGGTGCCTACAGGCACAGTAGTGACCTACGGCCAGCTGGCGGACATGGCCGGGGCGCCCGGTTACGCAAGAGTGGTTGGCAATATCCTCAAGCAGCTCCCGGCCGGCTCCGGGCTGCCCTGGCACCGGGTTATAAACAGCAAGGGCGCCATCTCCTTCCCGGAAGACAGCCCCAGGTACCAGAAACAGAAATCCCTGCTGGAAGAGGAAGGAGTTGTGTTCATCTCCGGGCGGATTAACCTGAAACATTACCGGTGGAACGGGGAAGAACGCCCTGACGCCCTGTAAATCAAAAGAGAACGGACTTCTATGGACAAGGGGCCTGAAGAGATAGAGCTGGCGGTGGAGATCATTCGTCAGCTGGAAAATCTGGATTATTCTCCCGAAACCATCCTGCAGGCTATGGCCATCATCTGCAGGGATACGCTCGGCAAGCTGCCGGAAGAAGAGCGGCCAAAATGGCGCGACTGTTTCCAGAAACATCTTAATGACTGACCAACGGATTAACGAACCCTGATGCCAGCCAGCCGAATCACCTCCTGGTGGAAAACCATGGAGGTTTACCGCCACCCCCGCGCTATCACTTTGCTGTTTCTCGGCTTTTCTGCTGGCCTGCCGCTGATACTGGTGTTCGGCACCCTGTCATTCTGGCTTAGGGAAGCCGGCGTCAGCCGGTCCACCATTGGTTACTTCAGCTGGATTGGCCTGGCCTACAGCGTCAAGTGGGTGTGGTCGCCATTGGTGGACCGCATGCCCCTGCCGCTTCTGAGCCGCCTCTTTGGTCGCCGCCGTGCCTGGCTGCTGCTGAGTCAGCTGTGCATTATCGCCGGACTGCTGGGCATGGCCTTTACCGATCCGGTACTGGACCTTTCCCGCATGGCCCTGATGGCCGTTGTGGTGGCATTCAGTTCGGCCACCCAGGACATTGTTATTGACGCCTACCGGATTGAGTCGGCTGAACAGAAACTTCAGGCAGCCCTGGCCGCCACCTACATGTTCGGTTACCGCATCGCCATGATCACTGCCGGCGCCGGCTCACTGGCCATTGCCGCTTGGGCTTCCGGCGGCACCGAAGGCTATCTGCCCTCGGCCTGGCTGGTCTCCTATTCGGTCATGGCAGGACTCATGGCCGTTGGCCTGCTGACCGCCCTGGTCATCAGCGAACCGGTCAGCAAGGTCAGTAAGCCACAGCTGGAAAAGAGGGCCATAGACTGGATGGAACGTCAGGCACACTGGCCGCAGTTCCTGGTGAAAATTCTTGGCTGGTTTTACGGTGCTGTTGTCTGCCCGTTCGCTGACTTCTTCCGTCGATATGGCTGGCATGCCCTGTTACTGCTGGCACTGATCGGGACTTATCGCATTTCCGATATCGTCATGGGCATCATGGCCAACCCTTTCTATGTCGATCTGGGCTTTACCAAAACCGAAGTCGCAACTGTCTCCAAGGTCTTTGGCGTGATAATGACACTGCTCGGAGCCGCTGTCGGTGGCATCATGACCATGCGTTTCGGCATCATGCGCATGCTCTTTGTCGGGGCAGTGCTGGCGGCCATAACCAATGCCCTGTTCTCAGTGCTGGCATACATAGGCAACGACATTGTCTGGCTGACCATCGCGATTTCCGCCGATAACCTTTCTGCAGGCATTGCCACAGCCGCTTTCATTGCCTGGCTGTCCAGCCTGACCAACATTCAGTACTCCGCCACCCAGTACGCCCTGTTCAGCTCCATGATGCTGCTGGTGCCGAAGTTCCTGGCCGGTTTCTCCGGCATGCTGGTGGATAACATCGGTTACAGTGCCTTCTTTATCCTGTCGGCGCTGCTTGGGGTCCCGGTGCTGGTGTTGATCTGGCTGGCCAACAAGCACCTGCCTTCTGACTCCGGGCAGTCTTCGAAGTCAGATTGATTCTGGCCTGAATGCCCTGTAGAGAGCCACCATTCATCTGACCAAACGGTGGCTTTTTCATAAGAAAAACGTCTAAAAAGCTAAAGTTGTCTATATTCAATCAGACTTAATTTTAATGATTCCAAACAAGGACTGATTGATGGCTGCCCCGAACTCTCTACCACGCGACTGGCGTACCACCCTGGCGGTCTATCTTCATCGCAGAGTCATCACGCTGTTTTTTCTGGGTTTCTCATCCGGGCTGCCGATCCTGCTGGTGTTTTCCAGCCTGTCCTTCTGGCTTCGTGAGGCGGATGTCAGCCGTTCCACCATAGGCTTTTTCAGCTGGGTGGGCCTGGCCTATGGTTTCAAGTGGGTCTGGTCGCCCCTGGTGGACCGGATGCCCCTGCCCCTGATCAGCCATCTCCTGGGGCGCCGGAGGGCCTGGCTGCTGCTTTCCCAGGTTGCTATCACCGGCTCACTGATCGGCATGGCTCTCACAGACCCTGTGAACAACCTATGGACCATGGCCCTGTTTGCCGTTATGGTCGCCTTTGCCTCCGCCACCCAGGACATCGTGGTGGACGCCTACCGTATTGAATCCGCTGAAAAGGATCTGCAGGCAGCCCTGGTGGCCAGTTACATGGTGGGATACCGTCTGGCTATGATTCTCGCTACGGCGGGCGTCCTCACCATCGCCGCTTGGTTCACCATCCATGAAGGCACTTACGAGCAATACCCCTGGACCATGGCTTACCTGATTATGGCTGGCTGTATGGGGATCGGAATCATCACTACCCTGGTCATCGGGGAACCGAAAGCCCCCGTTAAGCCACCGCTTGAGCAAAGAGCCATTGAATGGATGGACCGCAATGCCCACCTACCTGCCCCTGTCGTGCGTTTCTCCGGCTGGTTCTACGGTGCTATGATTTGCCCTTTCCTGGACTTCCTGGTGCGTTACCGCTGGCACGCCCTGCTGATTCTGGCACTGATCGGCAGCTACCGGATATGCGATGTGGTCATGGGGATCATGGCGAATCCCTTCTATGTCGACCTGGGCTACACCAAGCAGGAAGTTGCCGCGATCTCAAAGCTCTATGGCGTGATAATGACGCTTGTTGGGGCTGCCGTGGGCGGAGGGTTAATGGTGCGTTATGGGGTGATGAAGATCCTGTTCCTGGGCGGTTTCCTGGCAGCAGTCACCAACCTGCTGTTTGCCTTCCTGGCTGGCATCGGCCATGACCTGACCTGGCTGACCCTGGTGATCTCAATGGATAACCTGGCTGGCGGTGTCGCCACTGCAGCATTTATCGCCTATCTATCCAGCCTGACCAACGTCAGTTACTCCGCTACCCAGTACGCCCTGTTCAGCTCTGTCATGGCGCTGCTCCCGAAATTCCTGGCAGGCTTTTCCGGCGTGATGGTAGACAGTGTCGGTTACTCCACCTTCTTTACCCTGACCGCAGCCATGGGCATTCCGTCTTTACTGCTGATTCTGGTGGCCTGGAAATATGTTCCTGCCAGTAAAGAAAAACAACCGGATGAAGAAGAGGTGACCGGTGAGAACACTGTTGTATAGAACGTTCTTCATACTGTCTCTTGCTGTTTTTTCCGTGATTGCGGTCAACACCCAGGCTGCACCGAAAGTACCGGAGTGGCTGGTAAATGTGGAAAATCCGCTTGCCAATGATGGCATCCACTGCACCGGAGCGCTGGTGGGCAAGAGCTGGGTACTGACTACTGAAGAATGTACCAGGTACTCGTTGCATAGCCTGAGCATAAAATTTGCTGACAATGAAGATATTACGCCAGAAGCTGTGAGCGTCATCAGTAAAAAGGAGCATGGGAAAGTGAGCCTGCTGAAGCTGTCTGGAGAGCTGGAAAGAGAAATCGTTAAGCTTTCCAGTTATTCAGAAACCTCGCCTTGTGAAACCTGGTTCTGCCATTATTTCATGCGGATCAACCCCCAATCCATGCTGGTGTCATCCGTAAAGCTGAAGCACGTCAGCCATAAGCATCAATCGGTCCAGCCTGTTCGATGCAGGCAACTCTTCCCGCATATAGAACACTTGTTCTGTACAAACCCCCATACCGATACAGGCTATGCTGAAGACGATAAATTGATCAGGGCGGCAGCCCTGGTTGATGAGCAGGGTAAGCTCGCAGGCCTCGGCATTGTCAACCGTGAAGCCATTCCCGGACAAACCCATGGATTTAACTTTTTTCTACCATTGGATCGCTACCGAAGTTTTATAACAGCCACTCTCGCAGAAAAAGAGCTGTAGGAACTTGCGGTAAGACTACTCATTTTGCCGCTGCAAGTTTCTCCTTTTCAGGCTGCTCTTTTACTGACTTAGCCTTATTGATAAAGATCGACAACAACCCCG
>JBPCXN010000030.1:0-2841 GCA_051008495.1 Endozoicomonas sp.
TAAAAATTCAGAATTCCTACCCTGAAAGTGATGGTATGGAATTTGTTTACTCAGAGCAGATGGTTCGTATGGATGACGATGCCAGGAATTGCTTCGAATGGATTGACTGCGTGGTGTACAGGAAAGACCGGAGCCATCCTGTGAAGGTGCGGGAGTACCTCGACGAGTTATACCGTCCGGCTCCCATCAAAAACGGCAAAAAATTCCCCGGCCCTTGGCAGACCTGCCCCAAGCGTATGTTACGACACAAGGCGCAGGCCCAGGGAATACGGCTGGCCTACGGCCTCTGTGGACTGTTTGAGCCTGACGAAGCGGATCGCATTCTGGAGACCCAGCTGGGTGAACTGGAGCCTCCGTCTTTACAGGGTGTAGCGGACAAGCCGGTACTCGTACCACCGGACAAATCCGCAGCTATACCACAGAGCACTGAAACCGTATCACCACGGCCAGAGGAGAAAACCGCAGCACCGGATTCAGGAGAATCCCAATCACCGAATATCACAGAAACCCCTGTTGAGGCTGAAGTGATTGAAATGGATGCTGTAGATGTGCCTGATGCTTCAGACATTGATCCACAAATCCTGTCCTTCATTGAGCAGGTGGTGGGTCGTGCCCGACATACCGGTGCCTACACCGCCGCCCAGGGATTCGCTCAGGAGCGCTTCCGGGATGACGGCAACGCGCTGAACTACTGCCTGTACCGGCTGGATCAAGCGCAGGCAGCCAGTAACGCACCAGTACCATCAGCTGCTTAGATTTGTTTCAGGATTCGTAACCATGAAACAGGTCAATATCGAACAGCGGTCACAACAGTGGCTGGACTGGCGCAGATGTGGCGTTTCTGCCAGTGATGCAGCCGTGCTTCTTGGAAAAAAGAGCGGGCAATCGCCTTATAAATCACGCTGGCAACTCTGGGCAGAAAAGTCGGGTGTGATGAAAGAACCGGATGTATCGGTGAATCCTAATGTGCTCCGTGGTATCGAGCAGGAAGACGATGCCCGCAACCAGATGGAACAGGCACTGAATGATGCGCCCCTTCTGCCAGTGTGTGCAGAGTGGGAGCAGAATCCATTACTTCGAGCCAGTTTTGATGGTTTGACCAAAGATGGTTATCCCGTTGAGCTGAAATGTCCAACCCAGAAAGTGTACGACGAGGTAAAAACCCTGAAGGACAAGTCAGAGGGCTATCGTCGTGCTTTCCATCAGGTGCAGTTCCAGCTGTTAGTCGCTGACGCACCTAAGGCGTGGCTCTGCTTTTACCGGCAGGGCTTGCCGCTGTTGCCGGTCTGTATCCGTCGTGATGACGCAGTGATCGATCAGCTGCAGCAGGAGGCCGAGGCGTTCTGGCTATGCGTTGAAGCTAACGAAGCGCCGGAAAAAGACCCTGGTCTGGATGTGTATGTGCCTGAAAATCCGCTTGAGCAGACGGAATGGCAGCGGCTGGCTCTGGCTTACCGCCAGCGTCAGGCACGGCTGGATAGGCTCAAGGACGAACTCGACGCTGGAAAGTTACAGCAGAAACCGTTGCAGCAACAGCTGCAGCGGTTGATGGGTGACTTTAAGGTGGCGGAGTCTGAGGGTCTGCGTGTATGCCAGAGTGTGTGCAGCGGAACCGTGGATTACCAGAAGGCACTAGAGTCCCTGTGTCAGCAGCATCATCTTAACCTGCCTGACCTTGAGCGGTTTCGGCGCAAGAGCAGGCAACAAGTCAAGATCACTGTTTTGAGCGACAGTGATTCAACCATAGAAACTATGGGTAGCGAATGGTTGGCTTTACAGTCAGCTGTGAGTCACCCCAGTTTCTATTTCTGATTAACTATTCATCAACCCGGATGGGGCAGTCGGCTTCCCCATCAGGGGCGTCTTCTGCCCTTTTTTTGTGTTTTTAGACTCAATTCAACGGCAGGAGACTGATATGACTCAAGACGTTCAACAGGCTCAGGCTGGCGCTTGCCAGAACCCTGACGGGGCTTTGCAGCCTGCATTTTATGAACTCAATGAAACCTTCGGGCTGGACAGTACCCCGCTGATCCTGCTGGAAGGCTATCAGGACTGCGGACACCCGGCGGTGCCTGCACAACAACCCTATGTGTTTGACCGGGACAGGCTGCGCAAGCTGCTGGCGTTCCTTGACGACCCTATGGGTGACGCCCTGTACTTAGTCGGGCCGACCGGCTGCGGCAAGACCAGCCTGGTGTGCCAGGCGGCTGCCAGGTTGCACTGGCCCTGCCAGCTGGTGCCCGTACATGGAAGACTCGAACTGGATGATCTGCTGGGACAGAAGGTGTTGGACAGTGGCAGTACGCCCTTCTTGTATGGGGTACTGAGCATGGCGGTCAGGGAAGGCCATATCCTGATACTGGACGAAATGGACATTGCTGATCCCTCGGAACTCGCTGGTTTGTACGACCTGCTGGACGGTGCGCCTCTCGTGTTGGCGCAGAACGGTGGTGAGATCCTGCCGGTGCATCCCAAGTTCCGCTTTGTGGCTACTGGCAACAGTGCGGGATCAGGTGATGGCACGGGTTTATACCAGGGCGTGCTGCGCCAGTCGTTAGCCTGGCTGGATCGGTTTCGTGTGATCAGTGTCGAGTATCCGGACGAGATCACCGAATTGTCCATTCTGGAACAGCAGGTGCCGGAGCTGCCGGTCATTGTCCGTGAAGGCATGGTGAAACTGGCGAATGAGATTCGTCGCCTTTTCACTGACTGCTCTGATGGAACAGGGGAAGGCGAAGCGCAGCTCAGCTGTACCTTGTCCACCCGTGGGCTGGTGCGCTGGGCAAAACTGTCGCTGCGGTTTCAGGGTGCGCCCAACGTGTTTGAGTACGCGCTGGAGCA
>JBPCXN010000031.1:0-5560 GCA_051008495.1 Endozoicomonas sp.
CGGGTGGGCTTGACAGCATACGATGACCAGCAGCGCGGTATAGACGACAACAAGGGCTACGGAGCAGTGCGTGGTGGGAATGACTTTAGGGGGTACTAATGCTTGAATTCGTCGTGTGAAGAGAGTACCCCCCCCAGGCGAAGGGCGATGCCCGGGGGAAAGTATTACGCTGCTTTCTGCTGGGGGTCGAAACCGGGTAGGGTGGAGGGGCGAAGCCCCGGAACGAACTGGAAGCATTTGTAGGCTTACTCTCGATAATTTCCATAATGCCTAGAATTAAAATTCACTGAATATTGCAAAGTGTCGTTTATTATTGATGAAAAGGAAAAAATTTCAGTAGATTTTTCACCATGAGTTATGGTTACACTGCCCAAAAATACATTATCATTTTTTCCAGACTTACAGATACTACATACAGGTGTTGCATGATTGAATCTAACAAAGTTAGTGTTTAGTAACGTTACTGTTCCGCTGGTTACTACTGTCTCTTTGAACACTGTACTTTCTTTTTTTCAGGAGTAGATACTGCTTGAAATATAGCCATAAACCCAGCTTTCTTTGGGAAGTTATAGGCGTCAAGATAAACCCCCATGCATTGATTATGTTTTAGGTGGCTTCTGGCGTATAACATCAATCCATTGATGGGTTCCAATAATAATTCATAACTGTTTGGTGTTAATTTCATCAAATAAATATCCGGAATAACCAACACCCTATTATCTCTTGCAACTTCTTGAGTTCCTATACATTTTTGGGAAATCATAAGAGCAAAAAGTAAATATATATATTGTTTATGAAAAACCATGATACTACCACCATGATGATATGCATATTGTAAGAGTGTAGTCGTAAGCCTAACGCTTGGTTCAGTCACCTGGAACCACTTATCTATGCCTATACTAGCAGGTTGGGATTTTTGTTTAGAGCTTTTTAGCATGAGTTATTTTAAAAGACTATGCCTGCTTATATCTGTTTTGTTGTTGCAAATGGAAAATCGTGCAGATGACTTTTGCATTTATTGTGGTCAGAGAATTCAGAGACACTCTATTGGGCCAACAAATGTGTGCTTGAATTGCTCTCAGTCGGTCGAATTTAAAGGGAGGGCTTTGACCTCCTACACTGAAAAAGGACTAAGCACTACGTTAGCAAATATGTTAAGTACTTTATTACAACAACTCACTACGCAACTTGAAAGTGAAATACAAGAACAGCTAACTATACATGGATTTGATGCAGATATCTTAAATGAGACGGCTGTACTTCTAACAACACTTTGGCTAGCGAATAGCCAATCAGAACTATTTCAATTTGTTCATGAACATCAAGGTAATCCAAATTTAGAAGCTCACATAGTTATAAAAATAAAAGACATAGCAAAAACCATTGTTGAATCTTACATAACAGGTGATGATTGAGCCATAACGCCTGGATGTGGTGCGCCGCAGGCGTCACTTGGAAAACTTCGTTATGCTCGTGGTTGTTGTAAATCAGGCAACATGTTCATGCGCCGTTTTTTCATAACCTTCATACTCACACTGAGCACTCTGGTACTCTCTCAAGAAAAGGGAGTTTGTCCTTTCTCAGGGATTGAGATTTCACCAGAGCCAGAGGCAGAGGCAGAGGCAGAGGCAGAGGCAGGGCCAGAGCCAGAGCCAGAGCCAGAGCCAGAGCCAGTAACAATTGAAATAACCATAATATTAAATCCAAGTGTAATCATGCACCAAGTACAAGAAACTCTGGAAAATGCGCCTCAACAAGCACAAGAAATCCTGGAAAATGCGCCTCAACAAGCAGTAGAACTATTGTACGAAATAAATCAAAGGTGCTGCATTCAATAAGAGCATAACGCTTGTTAGACATCACGATACAGAAAACAAATCCTGCGGAAATTTCTGTGCTGATACATGTAAAACCTAGCGGCTATAAAACCCATAACACTTCCAAAAATCAAGCAGGAAACCATCATGGCAAGGAAGCCCACCCTCGGAGAGATCGCCCAGGCCGACCACGGTATCCGCATGGCCAAAGCGTACACTGCCATGCTGCTGGAAAACCCCGACACTGTTCTGCAGCAGCGCGGCCGTGACCTAAAAATTTACAACGAGATCCTGCACGACGACCAGGTAAAGTCCTGCTTTCAGCAGCGCCGTCTGGCTGTCACCCAAGCCGAGTGGGAAGTGGAGCCCGCCAGCGAAAGTAGTGAAGACAAGGCTGCAGCGGAATTCATCAAAGAGCAGCTGCTGGGCATCCGATACGACGACCTGAGCGAGAAGATGCTCTATGGTCTGTTCTATGGCTTCGCCGTGGCTGAGTGCCTGTGGGCTACCGACGGCAACCGCATAGTACTGGACGATATCAAAGTACGGGATCGCGCTCGGTTCAAGTTCGATCTGAAAAACCGTCTGCGACTGATCAACACCGAACACCCCCGAGGGCTGCTGCTGCCCGAGTGCAAGTTCTGGGTGTTCAGTGCAGGAGCCGACCACAGCGACAACCGCGCTTATAATAGAGAGTGGTCTGGGGCTGGCGCATTACCTCTACTGGCCAACCTTCTTCAAGCGCAACGGCATCAAGTTCTGGCTGATTTTTCTGGAGAAGTTCGGCATGCCCACCGCAGCACCAGGGCAGGCGTCAGACCTCATCGAGCGCGGCAAGGCACTGGATGCCCTGGACGCCATACAAAGCGACAGTGGCGTAGTGGTACCCGACAACGTGGTCATAGACCTGATCGAAGCAGCACGATCCGGTACCGCCGATTACGACGCTCTGTGCATGCGTATGGACAAGGCCATCAGCAAGGTCATCCTGAGCCAGACCATGACCACAGACGATGGTAGCAGCCGCAGCCAGGCCGAGGTTCACCAGGATGTAGCCCAGGCAGTGATCAAGAGCGATGCTGACCTGATGTGCGAGAGCTTCAACCGCCAGGTAGTGCAGTGGCTTACCGAGTGGAATTTCCCCAACGCCAAACCACCGCGAGTCTGGAGAAAGACCGAGCCCGAAGAAGACCTTATGGCCAGGGCTGACCGGGACAACACGATCAGCACTCTGGGCTATGAACCCACCGAAGAGTACATCACCGAGACCTACGGTTCAGGCTGGAAAAAGAAAGAGTCAAGCACCCTGCCGCCCTCTGGCAAGGTTGCTCCAGAGTTATCAGCGGAATTCCCAGAAATATCCGGGCTTACAGAGAAACGGGCAGCACACCGCGCCGATATGCAGGCACTGGTTGATGCCAGCGAATATCTAAGCAGCAAGTACCGTGAGCTTTACGGACAGCGAGTGGAAAAGCTGCTCACTTATATGGAAGAAACAGGCGATGTGGATACCTTCAGGAAAAGGTCGCAGAGATGATGAAGGAACCGCCTGCGGAGCAAGCGGTTGAGACAGTGCAGAATGCTTCGTTTTTTTCGCGGTTGATGGGTGCTTCAAAAGGATAAGATAAGATAAGCTCAGCTCAGGTAGGTTCCATCAACTGGGTTTTGAGATCTTCATATTTATCACCTGTGATTTCCTCAAAGTGCTCAGGCGGGACCAGAGAACTAAACACTTTGAGCCTGTAGTCGTCATCATTGTCAGGATCGTCTGCGCACCAGGTTAACTTATAGTCCATTACAAAGCGTGGGTCTTTTCCAAAGACAGTCCGCCTTACTTCAATCAGCATGGCTAGAAACATGGCCATTTCTTCTTCCACTTCTGGATCATTGATCAATTCACTAATGAGTTCTTCTTCCAGTTCCTTACTTTCCTTTGCAGGGTAGCTGCCTATATTCCAACAGATCACTGCGGTATCCATTGCACCGGTAACCGATTCCTTCGAAGAATCAACCATTTCGAGCAAAGGCCCCGCATAGTCTATCAGCAGTTCCGAAAGCTTGGGTAAATTCGCATGCTCTGGGCCGAACTGTGACTCCAGCTTCCCCTTCTGGGGTGACAATTTTCTCTTACGCTTAAGCTCTTTTTGCTTCCGTTTTTGCCCAGCTGATAATCTAGCCATAATTCAACCTGTTTTTTTCATTCAAACGCTATGTCTACGTTTATAGACGGATGTTCTTTTCCTTGCCAGCCTCAACCCACCCGATGGGCCTTAAAATGCTCCGCCTGCTCAAACACGTCCTGATAAACCTCATTAAACGAAACCGGCGGATACCCGTTCTTGGAGAGCAGCATAATCAGTGCCACCCGCAATGAGGCTTTAATATCATCCCGGTTGTTCCAGTCCGGGAACTTGGCCTTGTCATCCACCACGTCCTTCACCAGAGCCCCAAGAGACAGCAACCGCTCTTCCTCATAAGGGAACTGGTACTTGTCGGCCACTTTCTTGAGAATGTCGTAGAAGGCTTTTTCTTCCAGTGAAATGCCCAGCTCTTCAAACGAACCCATCTCTGTTTTCAGGTCATCCATCAGGCCACTCATACCTTCGAGAATGGCAGCAATGGCTTCATCATGAACCTCAACAGTAAAGGCGTCTTCTTCCTTACGCTCGTTGTACTTCTCCACCAGCGACTGCAAGCGCCTGGAGAAATCAACGCCCATAGCCTTGTTGGTTTTCTTGAACTCTTCCAACGCTTTTTCAAGCAGCTTTTTCAGCAGCTGAACCTTGGTGTTGGGCAGCTTGATTTTGCCGATCTTTTCCATGTAGTCGTCATCGAAAATATCGATCTCACCGGCACCGTCCTCACCCAGCCTGAAGATTTCCTCCACGCCGTCACTCTTGATGGCTTCAGCGATCATCTCCCGTACTCTGGCGTTCATCTGGGCGGTATCCGGGGCTTCACCCTTGGTCAGTTTGAAGACAATGGAGCGCACAGCCAGGTAGAAATGGATATGGTCTTTCTCATCACGGCTGAGTTGTTCGCTGCCACAGCACACGTCATACGCAGCCTTTAACCGCTTAACGATGACCATAAACCGCTTCTCCAGCTTTTCGCTTTGCAGCACATATTCGGCAGCTTGGTTCAGGCAGTTCAGCTGGGCAACAGGCTCGCCAGTGAAGTAATCCCTGCTGTCACTTCTTTTAAAGAAACGATGGAAAATCTGCCGCAGCAGATCGAGGTTGTTTTTAACTTCCACCACCGACTGCTGAATATCCTCAAAGTTGGTTTCATCCGCTTTGGAGAATTGCGCCAGCGCCTGATTCATCTGGCTTTTGATGCCGATGTAGTCAATCACCAGCCCTTTGTCTTTTCCGGCGTACTTACGGTTAACCCGTGAGATAGTCTGGATCAGGTTATGGCGGGCAATGGGCTTGTCGATGTAGATGCTGTCCAGCTCGGGAACATCAAACCCGGTCAGCCACATATCCACCACAATGGCGATTTTGAAGTTGGACTTCTCATTCTTGAACTGACGGTCCAGCTCTTTGCGGTATTCCTTGGAACCCAGCAAATCATAAAGTGCTTTCTCATCATCCTTGCCACGGGTCATCACCATCGTAACTGCTCAAAATCCATTGGCAGCAGCCGTTTTCTGGCAGCCTGACGCTTCCAGAATAAGTTGTCCCAGTCGGGGTATCTGATTGGTTCCAGTCAGCCTGTCTTTGAGGTAGTTGGCAAAGGAT
>JBPCXN010000032.1:0-28067 GCA_051008495.1 Endozoicomonas sp.
CCTATTCAGTCGTCAAGAGCAAGATTCCGGAAGGTAAAACGACCTGCGGCCTCTGTTCACGACTGCGCCGCGGCACGTTGTATGCCTTTGCAGAAGAAATTGGCGCAACCAAAATTGCACTCGGACATCATCGTGATGACATCGTCGAAACACTGTTTCTGAATATGTTCTTTGGTTCCAAGCTTGCAGCCATGCCACCGAAACTGCTCGCCGATGACAAGCGCAATATCGTGATCAGACCGCTTGCCTACTGCAAGGAAGCTGATCTGCAAAAGTACGCCGACATTAAGGAATTTCCAATCATTCCCTGCAACCTGTGCGGCTCCCAGGAGAACCTGCAGAGACAGAACATCAAGGCCATGCTCCAAGAGTGGGAGAAGAAACATCCGAGCCGGATTGAGTCCATATTCACGGCCATGCAGAACATCGCGCCGTCACAGATGGGCGATACTGAACTGTTTGATTTCAAGAGCCTGGCGATTGATCGCAGCGGTGAGCGCAAGCCATACGAGCACGAAGACAACCAGAGCATTTTTTCAGGAAACATTCCTGAGGCTGTCCCGTCTCAGGCCAATGAATCAGTACAGGTAATCAATTTCGATCCGGCGGTATAAGTACCTAACCAATTGTTTTCGCATATTCTGGACGGCGGCTTTTTCCAGCCTTCTGTGTTCCAACTCTGGTTACGTAGCTAAGGCTACGCGCCCGGCGTTGCGCCTTGAAGGCTGAAAAAATCCACACGCCAGAATATTGCGAAACAACTGGCCAGGTACTTAAAACTGTTCAGCGGGCTCACAGAGCCCGCTATTGTCACCGCCGATACTCGTTCAGTTTCCAGTTGTAGTGATAGCTGATACCACCTTTATAGCGCTCCAGCCGTTTGCGTAACTCGGGCCCGGCATACTTCATCAGCTCCTTCCAGACACTCTCACTGCCACCAAAGTCCCTGGAGTACCACTCAAAGATTTTCGACAGCAGCAGGCGCCCGCCGACAAAGTTCGCCCCTTTGGTTTGATTGATGAAACGCTTGCCGGCTTCATCCAGTTGATCGTCAATATCCCCAGACCGGTAAACAATCGGTGACAGGTCCGGACAACCGATGCTCGCGCAGTTAATGGCGTAATGAATCCTGGAGTCATTCCACAGGGGGCGGAGAATCCGGTGCTCAATATCGCTCAGGGACAGAGATTTGTCCTGGATCACGATCACCTCATCTTCCCAGGGACCGGTGCGAAACCAGCCTTTTCCCAGTTTGGTGATGGACTTAATGGGATAATTCCTGAGAATCAGATCAACGGTTAGAGCATTGTACAGATTAATCCAGTAGGCCAGCTGTTCTTTCTTTGGCAGACTTCTGGGGTCCATTCTGGCCATTCTGCTCAGGTAGCCCTGCAACCGGCCATACTCTTCGCGGGAAACAGTGCCATAGAGCACCATGTGCATTTTCGTGCTGTCGGAAAAGCGCACGTACCTGTCCAGGAAATGCTGCCAGTCAGCATGGCTGGGAACAACATTGCTGGATTCATCGCTCTTGTCCCAGAACTTCCAGTACTCCTTTTCAGGAGCGGCCACAGCCTGATTCAGGGGAATGAAGCAGAGCAGGGTAATGACCAGGACATTGATGAGTTTCATTGCTGCCCCTGAGCACCGACGATAAAGGCTGAATACCACAATCATCGGCTGTTGCTGCAGAAGCTTTTACCCGTTGCCGGAAGGTGCCCGATCGTTCAAAGACCAGTCGTACTGATAATCAAGTGGGCCGGTGTATTTCTTCAGCTTTTCCGACAACGGCGGCTGGAGGTGAGCCAGAAAGTGCTTCATCAAAGCAGCCCGGTCACCAAAGTCCGCAACATACCACTCATAGATTTGGGACAGAGCCAGCCGGCCATCAATGAACTCCACAGCCTTTTCCTGGTTGATAAAGCGCCTCGCTGCTTCTTCCAGCTGCCCCTCCAGTTCTGCGCCGGTAAAAGCCTCCATGGCCAGGTCCGGACAGCCCCGGCTGGCGCAGTTCACCGCATAGTGAATCCGCTTGTCTTTCCAGATGGGCCTCAGAATACGGTGCTCTATATCGTTCAGCGTGAGTTTCTGACCGGCGACAGTAACAATCTCTTCATCCCAGGGGCCGAATTGGTACCAGGAACCTATCTTGGTGATGGTTTTGACCGGGTAGTGTTTCAGGATCAGCTCAACCGTCAGGGCGTTATAGAGATTGATCCAGTAAGCCATCTGTTCACTTTTTCGGTACGTCCTGGGATCAACACCGGACAGGCTTGCTATGTATGCCTGAAGCTGCTTCCGGTCACTGGCAGAGACACTCTTGTAATCAAACAGCCTGACCGATCCATCGGCAGGCTCAGAAAGATAACGGGACAGTAGAGGGCTCCAGGATGAGTGATCGAAGACTTTCTGAGAGCTGGCATCACTCTTGTCCCAGATGGCCCAATACTCGCTTTTGGGCGCCGCATTGAGGGCAGGCGCCATCAGCAGAAACAGAGCAGTCAGCAAGTACGCTCTGAAAGCAGCACCATTCTTTGAAAGGCCATCAATTTTTGTTGTCAAACTTTCTTTCTGGAAGACGTCGGTCATCTTGTAATTCCGTTTTCTTTTCCGCCTTCGCCAGATCATAACGTAACAGATCATTCACTGCGATCATGGTGATCAGTTCATCCACATAATCCCCCCCGCGAATGGAGTAAGAATAAAGGCCATGAGCCAGAACGGGACCTGTTACCGGCTTGCCCTGCTGCCTCAGTTTCAAACGCATCTCCCTGAGTCCCGAGTAATGATGGTTGGAATTCAGGTTATACATGTAAGAGCGGACGGAATCGGCCACGGTATCAAACTTCCTGACTTCAAAAGAGGCGCCTTCCGGCCTTCTGGTTGGCACCAGCCCACAGCCTTCGGTGAAGCACCATTGTCCGAAGAAATTATTGGCATTCAGGGCAAAGCGTGAGGTGCCCCAGGCAGATTCATTCGCCGCCTGAACCAGTGCCAGGGAAACTGGAATCTCATCCACCCGGTTCAACAACTCGCCATAAAGCGTCTCCTCAGGAATGGTGTTCCAGTCAAGACGATAATCGCCTGCTATTTCAAACAGCCTCTGTCGCTCGGTTTTGCGCAGCTCCTCTTTTTCATGCAGGGCCAGAATCTCAAGACGCAGCTGGTAAAGGCGGGCATTTTCCGCATCCACCAGCTCTTTCATAAAAGCAAAAAAAGTCGTCTTTTTTGTTTTCACATCCCGGATTTCAGCGAAGTCTGGAATGGCGGGTTCTTCATCTTCTGGTTTCTCTACTTCAGACTCTTCGACAGTCGCCTCTTCGCGAAAGTCCAGAACCGGGTATTTCCTGAGATTGAACCAGCTTGACCCAAAAGCCAGCAACAGCAATAGAACCAGAAATACAATATCGAGCTTCTTGATCATGTCATGTCACGCTGTAGAAACAGCCTCCAGAACTTTACATTTACCTGAAAATATGCACACACTAGCATCGTGGCGCTTAAGAGGTTCTGGTTCGGGGTTGCTGCAAGGCCCCCGAAACAGAAAGCGGATAATAATAACAAAAAATCAACCGCTGGCTCGTAGCCTTCTGCTGTAATGAAATACAGCTACGGTGTACAGCTCAACTCACGGAGAAAGCACCATGATCCTGAGTCATTTCTGGGGGCTGATCTTTCACCCTGACGAAGAATGGAATCTCATCAGAGAACAACCTCCCGGCCTGCTGCGCCTTTACCTGGGCCAGATCATCTGGCTGGCGGCTCTGCCTGCCATCTGCACCTACATTGGTACGACCCAGACAGGCTGGAGCCTTCCGGGCAGCGACCATGTGGTCCGGCTGACAGAAAGCAGTGCTGCCGCCATGGCCGGCATGGCCTGGCTGGCAATGCTGGCCGGTGTTGCGGTCATGGGTGGCTTCGTACAATGGATGGGGCAGACTTTCGGCAGCAAGCCGACGCTGGAGCAAAGCATAGCATTCAGCTGCTACACTGCCGGCCCACTGTTCCTGATCGGGGTGAGTGGTCTTTATCCCTCTATCTGGCTGGCTATAATCGCCGGTACCATCGGCGCATCCGCATCAGCCTGGTTGTTATACACCGGACTGCCGACGTTTATGAAAATCCCCAAGGAGCAGGGTTTCATCTATGCCAGCTCGGTGCTTTGCATTGGCCTGGTAGTGCTGGTCTCTATCATGATCACCACCGTGATTTTCTGGGGCATGGGGGTTGGACCCGAGTACGTTCAGGTTTATTGATCAGAAACGGAGAAGTGAGGGGTTCCGCTAATCTAATGCCTGAAAGACTCCCATACAGCCGTACACCAGATACGGCGAACCGGCTGTAGCGACAAAGACCAGAGCGAGGCTCAATTCAAACAGACTGATTACCCCCGGAGACAAACCCACAGCCCAGCCGGGCTGTGTACCCGGAGACTTCATGAGATGGCCGAATTCCGGGTTTTTCTTGAGCGAAAGAATAGCTTTATCGTAATTCTTTTGATCAGTAAAACGATCAATATAGGCCAGCAACCTTGAGTACTGGTTTGGATGCCAGTTATCCGCATAGGGAATAAACTGATCGAGTTCCAGGGCGTATTGCCTTGCCACAGGATCCATAGCCGCATCACTGTATCGGGTCGGACTGGCTGCCCTCTTCAGAGTACCGGGTTTATCTGCAACCCGTTCCCAGACCAGGGTCATACTTCCGGGAACAGCACGCCAGGTTCCCTGAATCATACTGTCATGGCTAAACAGGCTGACTTCCATCCCGGTAGGGATATATAAAGAATCATTTGGCGGTACCAACGTTGAAACCCTTACGGTTATCGCAGGCCCCTCCAGCATAAACTTCCCGTTTTTGCCATTAAAAACATAATACTCTCCGGGCTCTTGGGGCTGGTTGAGAAAAAAACGGACAGTAGCCGTTGATTTGAAGCGGATCACGCCACCTTTATTCGTAATGAACCCTCCGGTGCCCTGCTCAATATTAAGCCCCCCCTGTAAAATCACCTCGCCTCCATCACTCTGCACTATGGCAAACTTTTTACTGTCATAAACGGTATGCAGGCCAAGTGACGCTTTTCCTTTAATAACCACGGTACCTTTGGACCCAGCCACAAGGCCGGAGGGAACAGCGAGGCGAAGGCTATTTAGAATCAACCGGGAGGAAGAAGTGGCGTCAGAATGCCCGACAGTGACCCGGGATCGGTTTTGAAGGACGGCCTGTTTCTTAAACCGGACAGTTGTATGGTTGACCTCCAAGCGTCCGTTTTCCTCGACCAGCAAATCACTGAAGGTACGAGCCTGAAAACCAGAATCCAAAGCTCCCAAGAACACTGTCTCGTTAACTCCCACCTTGTAAGATTCCTGATTTCCATTCAGACAACTTCCCACAGAAGAGTCGCCAGCCAGCCCCCCCATACCAGAAACACCATGACACCAGAGAAAAATGAAAACAGATATTACTGGCAAACATTGTTTCATTGAGGGCAGGCCCCTTACGCCAGGAAAGCAACGCCTTTCAGGGTAGACCCTCTGCGCCCGGTGAGAAAGCAAAGCCGGTTCAGTCCGGTTAAGATACCGGCTTTACATACTGAACAAAGCTCGTCTACTCTAGGAGCCTGTTGGACTTATGCTTTCGAGCATGCTCTTCATGGTAAGAGTCAGTAGAACGAGTCAATTTGATGGATTCGTGCGAATAGTTGCCCTATTAAATCGAATTCATCGGGACTCTGATCCGCTTTCTAACGAAAAGTGGCCGTTCTTTCTGGAATTTAGGCCGAAATTGCCTTAAGTTCGACAGGCTCCTAGTAATGTTTCTCCGGTTAAGACTTCATGCCCACCCCAATCAGCATTGACCAACAGACAATCGAGCAAAGAATTGCTGAGCTTTATTGCCGGGCGGAGCGCCACTTCCTGAAGCGCTTCCGACGCCCCAGAATACTGCTGAACCTCAGAGGGGAAACCGCTGGCCAGGCCTGGCCGGAGAGAAACCTGTTAAGGCTGAACCTGGTGCTGCTAAGGGAAAACCGGGAGCACTATATCAAGCACACGGTAGGGCACGAAGTAGCGCACCTGATTGCCTACAAACTCTTCGGCAGCCGGATCCGTCCCCATGGCCGTGAATGGCAGTTCATTATGGAAGAGGTGTTTTCACTGCCGGCAGAACGCACCCACAGCTACGACACCAGTCGTTCTACCCGGCGCCCTTTTCTTTACAGCTGTGAGTGCAAGGGTAAGACTATAGCCCTGACACAAATCCGTCATGGCCGGGCCATGAAAGGCACTGTGTACCTCTGCACCAGCTGCAGAGAACCGCTAAAGTACCTCGGGGAAGCCACTGCCACTGTATAAGCGACAGCATTAGCATGAATGCCTACCTGGTTTCCTTTACTCTCTCTGGTAGCTGGCCGGACACCCTCAGGGAACTCCTCTCCCTGCGATTGTCAGATTGCATTGGTTCAGACTGGTCATCGTGAAAACTGGCAGACATTTGCTGCAACCGCAGTTTTTCCGCACGTCTCATCCACCACCAGGCAATGAAGGCGGCCAGGGAAACCACCAGTATGATCAGAGACGCCAGTGCGTTGATCTTGGGGCTCACTCCCAGACGAACCGATGAGAAAACGACCATGGGAAGGGTTGTTGCTCCCGGTCCTGATACAAAGCTGGAGATCACCAGGTCATCCAGGGACAGGGTAAACGCCAGCAGCATGCCAGCAGCCAGTGCCGGGGCTATGGCCGGTACGGTGATGTAAAAGAAGGTTTTCACAGGACCGGCACCCAGGTCCATGGCCGCCTCTTCAATGGATTGATCCACTTCCCGCAGCCGGGAAGAGATTACTATCGTCGCATAAGCAGTACTGAAGGTGACATGGGCAATCCAGATAGTCAGCATGCCCCTCTCTGCCGGCCAGCCAGTTGCCTGAGCCAGGGCGACAAACAGCAGCAGCAGCGACAGGCCGGTGATGACATCCGGCATGACCAGTGGGGCGGTGATCATGCTGGAGAAAGCCGTTTTACCTCTGAAACGCTTGTATCGCACCATGATAAACGCGGCCATGGTGCCCAGAACCACCGCCATACCGGACGAGTAAAAAGCAACTCTTAAACTCATCCAGATAGCGCCCATGAGCTGGTCATCTTCCAGCAGTTCTCCATACCATTTAGTGGAAAAGCCGGCCCATACCGTCACCAGCCGGGATTCATTAAAGGAATAGATCACCAGAATCAGCATGGGCAGATAGAGAAACAGCAAACCGCCAATCAACACCCAGTTGGAGAAGCTTCTGCCCGCTTTCATGATTTGGCCTCCAGCTCTTTAGACTGATAATGATGAAACAGGGCAATCGGGATCAGCAGCAGGGCCAGCATCACCAGGGCCAGCGCCGACGCTATGGGCCAGTCGCGATTATTGAAGAACTCCGTCCAGAGCACTTTACCGATCATCAGGGTTTCGGGACCACCCAGAAGTTCCGGTATGACAAATTCGCCCACTGCAGGAATGAATACCAGCATGCACCCGGCAATCACCCCGGCCTTTGACAGTGGCAGTGTGACGGCCAGGAAAGTCTTCCAGGGTCTGGCGCCAAGGTCTTCGGACGCTTCCAGAAGTGCAGGATCGTGTTTGACCAGGTTGGCGTACAGCGGCAGGATCATAAAGGGCAGGTAGGCATAAACAATACCAATATAGACGGCAAAGTTGGTATTCAACATGGCGATAGGATCATCGATGACTCCCAGCCAGATCAAGGCGTTGTTGATCAGGCCATTGTTCTTCAGCAGCCCCATCCAGGCATAGATTCTGATCAGGAAGGAAGTCCAGGAAGGCAGCAGGATAAGCAGTAACAGGGTTGTCTGTAGATGCTGGGGCGCCCTGGCCATGGCGTAAGCCATGGGGTAACCCAGCAGCAGACAAAAAACGGTGGCATTAAAGGCAATCTTCAGAGAACTGAGATAGGCCGCGAGGTACATCTCATCTTCGGCCAGGAACAGGTAATTGCCCAGGTTCAGACTGATCCTGAGCGTTTCATCAACGTAAGACATCAGCTCTGTATAGGGCGGGATGGCAATCCTGGCCTCGGCGAAGCTGATTTTCAGAACAATGGCAAAGGGAATCAGAAAAAACAGCAGTAGCCAGATATAGGGAATGCCGACCAGCAGTTTCCTTCCGGCAGCGAGGCTCCATGAATGGGCGAGAGATTTATTCATGACCGCCTCCTCAGGAATTCAGCACTACGGCACTGTTGGGTTCCCAGCTGACGTACACCTCTTCCTCCCAGCTGGGTTGCCCTCCCCTTCGACTGGTGTTGGCCATATTCGACTGCACCACTTTGCCGGAAGGCAACTTCACGTAATAGACCGAGTGCGCACCAAGGTAGGCAATGTCATCAATCACCCCCCGGGACCAGTTACTGTCACTCACAGGGCGTTCACGGCTGATCTGCGTTTTCTCAGGCCGGACCGCCACCCAGACTTTCGGGTCTTCCAGCGCCGAGGTGATCCCGTGGTCGACAAAAACCGGCGTTTCCAGAAGGTGGGACTCAATCACCACATGGTCTGCTTCATCGACGGTGATCATGCCTTCGAAGATGTTCACGGAACCTATGAATTCGGCCGTCATCCGGCTGTTGGGCGTTTCATAGATGTCCATGGGACTGCCTTTTTGGACAATCCAGCCGGCATCCATGATGCCGATCCGGTCGGCCATGGTCATGGCTTCTTCCTGGTCGTGGGTCACCATCAGACAGGTGACGCCCACCTCCTCGATGATGTCGACCACTTCCAGCTGCATCTGGGTACGAAGCTTTTTGTCCAGGGCGCCCATGGGTTCATCAAGCAGCAGCATCTTCGGGCTTTTCGCCAGGCTCCTGGCCAATGCCACCCGCTGTCGTTGACCACCGGACAGCTGATGAGGCTTGCGCCTGGCCAGCTGGCTCATGTGCACCAGCTTCAGCATTTCTGATACACGGTCACTGACTTTTTTTTTCGGCAGGCCATCCTGTTTCAGACCGAAGGCAATGTTCTGCTCGACGGTCATATGAGGAAACAGGGCATAGGACTGGAACATCATATTGACCGGGCGGGAGTACGAGGGGAGATTATTGATGAGCTGTCCATCGAGATAGATCTGTCCGGAGCTGGGTTTCTCAAATCCGGCCAGCATTCTCAGCAGCGTTGATTTACCCGAGCCGGACCCCCCCAGCAGGGCGAAAACCTCACCCTTGTAGATATCCAGGGAAACGTCATCCACCGCAACCACATCATCAAACTGTTTTGTGACGCCCTGGATGCTGAGCATCACTTCCCTGTCAGAAAGGTTTTTCTCCTGCTCCTTGCCGGTCGAGTGAGCAACCATGTTGTGTCCTTGATCCGGTGCGGACCCTGATTATTTTTATGTTGCTTATTTTTAACGTATCCACTTTATAAAAAGCAACAGAGTATTTTTGTTTTTTAGAATGGCTGTTGAGAAAACACTCACTGGAATTGACTTTACTGATGTTATTCGATTCACTGCCAATATATAAAAATGATCAATATTTTTTACAGAACAAGAATTATAACGTCATGGAAACCAACAGAGAGCCCGCCAATTGGGAAGCCTTCCTGGAACAACATGCAGAACCTACCCGGGCAGATTTGCTGATCGCCGATATTAACGGAATTTTAAGAGGCAAGCGGGTTGAGCGTTCTAAACTGGAATCTGTTTTTGAATCCGGTGTTTACCTGGCTGGATCGGTGTTTGGCCTCAGCATAGAAGGACACACAGCCGAAGCCACTGGTCTTGGCGTGGCAGTAGGCGACGCAGACAAACTATGCTACCCGGTGCCGGGCTCCCTGGCGCTTATTCCCTGGCAGGAACAGCCCAGCGCCCAGTTACTGCTCTCTATGCATGAACAGGATGGCAGTCCGTTTTTCGCTGATCCACGCCATCGTCTGAGGGCGATACAAAAGCACTTTGATGAGTTGGGCCTGACCATTGTCTGTGCCGTTGAGATGGAGTTCTACCTGATTGACCGCCATCGCGACAATGATAAACCTCAGCCACCTCTCTCCCCGGTATCCCTGAGAAGAGAAAACACTACCCAGTGCTACTCCATCACTGATCTGGACAACTATGACAAATTTCTCTCTGATGTTATCTCCAGCGCCCGTGAGCAAAACCTGCCAGCCGACAGCATTATTGCCGAATACGCGCCCGGACAGTTCGAAGTCAACCTTCACCACATCGATGACCCGTTAAAGGCCTGTGATCAGGCAGTTCTTCTTAAAAGAGTGATCAGGAACGTAGCCCTGAAGCATGACATGGAAGCGACCTTCATGGCCAAGCCCTACCCGGACCAGGCGGGCAGTGGCACACACATCCACATCAGCCTGCTGGACAGCAGTGGCGATAATGTCTTTGTAGACGACTCTGGTCTGACAGAAACCCTTGAGCACGCCGTAGGTGGCCTGCTGGAACTGATGCCCGATTCCATGGCGCTGCTCTGCCCCAATGTTAATTCTTACAAGCGATTTGATCCACAGTTCTACGCACCCTGTACCCAGACCTGGGGGCTGGATAACCGAACTACAGCCATACGTATCCCGGCTGGCTCCCCTGAAAATACCCGAATCGAGTACCGGGTTCCCGGCGCCGACTCCAATCCCTATCTGGTTATGGCAACCCTGCTGGCCGGCATCCACCATGGCTTGACCCAAAAGATTACCCCGCCGCCCTTGATTGCAGGTGACGCCATCAAGCAGGCGCCCCGCTCGTTACCGGAAAACCTGCGGGAAGCACTCAGCGCTCTGGATCAGTCGGAGATATTGAAAGAGTATTTCGGGGAAGATTTTATTTCGGTTTATATGGCCATTCGCCAGGAAGAACTGACCGTGTTCGAACGGGAAATCACCCGGCGGGAATACGACTGGCTGCTGACGATGATTTAATCGTAGGTCGAATTAGGGCGTTGGCCCGTAATCCGACAATCGCAAAATCTGCCCAGATCCGATACTGATTGCAGACCAATGTCGGATTACGAATCTTCGATTCTAATCCGACCTACAATCCGGAATCAGAAACAGTCAATTGCTCGCGAATCAGATCCACGAACGCCTCACCGTATTTCTCCAGCTTGTACTGACCGATGCCGGAGACCTGCGAGAGGCTGTCCAGATCCATAGGCTGAACCCGGAGCATTTCGAAAAGGGTCTTGTCGTTGACAATCACGTAAGCTGGCACGCCCTGTTCTTCGGCAAGACTGCGGCGCAATGTTCTCAATGCCTCCCACAAAGGACGATCTGCTTCTTCAACAATGACACGCCCCTTCTCAACGGCCTTACTGCCTTTTTCTGATGCGTACTCGTAACGATCCTGGCGCAGTTGTATCCGGTCGCTGCCTTTCAGCAGAGGACGACATCTCTCATTCAGTTTGAGGGCACCATGGCCTTCGATATCGACGTTGACATAACCCCGTGCCACCAGCTGCCGGAAGATGGAGCGCCACTCCCCCTGTTTATAGTCCGCGCCAATGCCAAAGGTACTGACCCTGGAGTGCCCGAATTGGCTGACCTTGGGTGTTTCCTTGCCCATCAGCACATCAACCAGATGAGCCACTCCAAACATCTGTCCGGTCCGGTAGATGCAGGAAAGCGCCTTGCGGGCAGCCTCGGTTCCATCCCAGGTTTGAACAGGCTCCAGGCAGAGATCGCAATGGCCACACTTTTCAGCCAGCGGTTCATCAAAGTAATTCAATAACACCTGCCGCCGGCAACTGGTCACTTCGCAGAGCGAGAGCATGGCTTCCAGTTTCTGCAACTCTATACGCTGGATCTCCTGGCTGGCGTTGGAACGGGACTGCAGCTGTTTCAGAAACACAACATCCTGAAGCCCATACACCATCCATGCCGTGGCAGGCAGACCGTCTCGTCCGGCCCGTCCGGTTTCCTGATAATAAGCCTCAATGCTTCTTGGCAGGTCAAGGTGGGCGACAAAGCGCACATCAGGCTTATCAATACCCATGCCAAAGGCGATGGTGGCGACAATGATCAGCCCATCTTCTTTCAGAAACCTTTGTTGGTTTATCCGCCGATCTTCGGCCACCATTCCCGCATGATAGGGCAACGCCTTTCGCCCCTGGGCATTGAGCCAGGCTGCAGTATCCTCAACCCTTTTCCTGGACAGGCAGTAAACAATACCGGAATCGTCCGCATGCTCTTTCTGCAGAAATCGTAACAATTGCTGCTTGCCCTGTTTTTTCTGGCTGATGCGATAAAAGATATTGGCACGGTTGAAGCTGTCGACAAAAACCCGGGCATTCTCCAGCCCGAGCCGTTCAATGATTTCGTTGCGGGTGCGGCGGTCTGCGGTGGCCGTCAGTGCGATTCTGGGAACCCCGGGGAAACGCTCCTGCAACCGGCTGAGCTGAAGATATTCTGGCCGGAAATCATGACCCCACTGGGAGACACAATGAGCTTCATCAATAGCGAACAGGGCGATCCGGATCTGGTCGAAAAGGCGCAGCATGGATTGGGTGAGCAAGCGCTCGGGAGCCACATAGAGCATGTCGATATGCCCTGTCATCAGCTCCTGTTCGATCCGGTACTGCTCCTCGTAGCTGATGCCGGAATGCAGACACTCGGCCCGGACGCCAATCTGGTTCAAACCACTGATCTGATCTTCCATCAACGCGATCAGCGGCGAAACCACCACCGCAGTTCCCGGCATAGCCAGGGCCGGCACCTGGTAACAGAGTGACTTACCTCCGCCGGTAGGCATTAACACAAGAGCATCCCGGCCTGCCAGGATTTCCCCGATCACTTCCCCCTGAAATCCCCGGAAGGCAGTAAAGCCAAAGGTATTTTTCAGAATATCCAGGGCGGAATCGGATTCGGACATCTCGGACATCTCGGACATTTGGGGGGTGAGAGGTTTCAATGGCATAGCGACGAGCAAACCCGCAATAAACGACAATCGTTTCTTAAATAAAAGAGTGAACAGAAACTATTATACACAGCCTTGCCCGGTCACCAATCGATTGAACCCGAGTTCTTTGCATTCCTCCATAGATTTTCATGACCGGTGAATACATCGAAAATTCCTGAGTAGAAGATCAGGCGATGTCTGCTATATTTCCCGACATGATTAATTTTGTAAGGCTTTTGACAGTCAGTCTTGCCGCTCTCCTGTTCATCTATCCACTGAGCGCCGTCTCAGAAGAAACCACCTATTATTTCCGTTTCAAGTCTCCAAATGGCGCGTGGACTCAATGGCAAAAGCGTGTTGTTCCGGTAGAACTTATCGATCCACCCCGTGGGGCATCAACCAACAGTCAGGATGAGACGATAAGAGCCGGTGATCAACGCCAGTTCTGGCGCACTTTGACAATCGACAACCGTACTTTCAGGATTCAAAGACTACTGACATATCTTAGCCATGAGATTGGGTATCCCTACGAATTCTGGTGGCTAGAAGCATTAATTGGTCTGCTTTCATCCATGTACTGGAGCACTGAATATCACTGCAAGCCCCCATATCCAGCTTACGTACACAACCTCCCTGCAATTACCACTCCGGGAGGTTATCAGATACAGCCTGTTTTTGGCATATATGGGGCGAGTGAGGGTTTGGATTTAGAGAAGCATGCTTTCATATCAGAGGCATTTCCGGGCTATTACGGTCACCAGAGCATAGACCCTGATAATGATCTTGTGACAATCAACGCTGAAATGCTGCCTCTCGACAACTCTGAATTGGAAGCCCCTTCATGCAGCACTGACATCATCATTGAGATTTATGGTTGGACCGTAGTTGGAATGCAGGGAACTGCCCCCACAGGCGAAGAATTCCAGTTGATCCATACCCAGTCAGCACCTGCAGCAGCATCAACCGAAGGCCAGCCAGCAGAAGAGGCGCCGAGCAGCTCACCTCAAGCACCAGATGAAGACCCTGCTCCTGAACAGACACAGCAGACCGACCTACAACTTCAAGAGGCTGTCAAACTGCTGGTCCAAACTGTCTTGACAACCGCGCTATCTAATGCAAAAACAGCATTGAAATAAAGCAATAATCCTGAAAGCACCTCCCCCTTTTGGTAAACTCCATCTTTTGAACGGTCAACTTCAACAGGTTTTCCCCTACATGCAGAACATTCGTTCTACCCTTGAGCGGTTGCTGGAACAGTATGCCGTTGAAGACGCCCTGACGTTTCACGGCATCCACGGATTTCTGACCGCACAGGCCATCTGCCCGGCTGAACTCAGTGAACAGGATCGCAACGAGATCATATTTGATGGCAAGGTGCAGCTTTCCGGCCAGGACACTGCTGACCTCAATACCGCTCTTGAGGGCATCACCCGAATCATTGACCGGGACTTCAACGGTGAAGAAGGGTTCTTCCTGTCCTGTGAAGGTGATCTCAGCGACCCTGAAGACGATGATCTCATCGACTGGTGCGGCGGCTTCATGGAAGGCCACTTCCAGAATGAAGATGACTGGTTCACTGCCAACGAACAGGAAGTCTGTGAGTTATTGCTGCCGGTCATGCTGGCTTCCGGTTTCTTCGACGACGAAGCGGAATTCCAGGAAATTCTCAAAGACCCTCAGCTGACGGAAGACATGTGCAGCCAGATTCCGGAAGTGCTGATGGAGCTCTACCTGTTGTTCAATGTCCCGGAAGAGTCAGCAAAAGGCGGCAAAAAAGGCGGTCATTCAAGACGTAAATAGCCCTCAGGGAGATCAGCAACGATCTCCCTGACAGCCTCTGTTACTTCGCGGAAGTCGCTACCATCACATCTGTTTCCACCTGGTCCTGGAGCCTGATCCAGACCTCCACCCGACGATTGCGGATGCGGCTGGCCAAACTGTTTGAGGATGACAGGGCAAGGTATGGGCCATAGCCGCTGGAATCGATCTTCTTGCGCGGCACGCCAGCCCTGATCAACGCTCTCCGTACCACGTCGGCTCTCAGACGGGCCAGCAGGTTGCTGTGATTGGCTCTGTCATTCTTCTCAGCAAAGCCAATCAGCAGGATATCACCGGGCTGTCTCTGCAGAAAACGGGCCAGGCGATCAACATCAGCCAGTGCCTTGTTGTCCAGCCGGGCTTTACCCTGATTGAAGCGGAAATTCACAGAAGCTCGCTCATATCGACCAACAAGCTCTTTATAATTGGACGGCGCTGAAGAAATGTCGGTCTCCATGAGTTTTACCGACTGAGGCACATAACCGACTTCAGCGACTACAGGCTGAGCGGTATCACTACTGACGAATTCAAGAAAGGCCCTGGCTTCCGGGTCAGAATCATGTTCTGGCAGGTACATGAACAGCCTCCGGCTGAGCACATAGTCCTCTGTGGCCACGTTGATCAGTTCCGGCTTCAGGGCCCTGCGTGTGCCGTCTGAAATCCTGAGCGGCTTGGCGTCTCCAATAGTATTCAGACTGACGAAGCCTATCCCACCTGGAGTGTTAGCTACCTCGCCCGAAAGTACCTGGTTCGACTCAAAGCGTTTTGCCTCGGGTGACAACGGATATTTTTTTGCCAGCACCAGGCTCTTGAAGGTGTCCCAGGTACCTGAGCGGTCATCCCGGGCAAACAGGCGAACCGGAAGATCAAGGCCACCCAGTTGATTCCAGTTATCAATCTCACCGGAAAACAACCGGGCCACCTGGCTCAGGTCCAGCTGGTTGATAGGGTTACCGGGATGAACGACAATCGCCAGACCGTCAATGCCCACCACAAACTCTGAGCCTGACTTCCTGAAGTCACCCATATCACTCAATAGCGCCTGCTCTTTATTCTTGATTGGGCGGGAAGCCGCTGCAATCTGTCCACGGCCATTAGCCAGAGCCTTGAAGCCACTGGAGGAGCCGTGAGCCGCCACGTAGATGCTGGCCATGACATTTCTGGAGGGAATAAAGCCGGTAATGCGGGTTTCATTCTCTTCGTCACCAGGAAACACCCCGATACTGTCAGCACCAAGATACTTCAGATAAGACTCCGCCAGAGCCGGCCCCAGCTTTGCTCCGACGGTGTTAGAGCCATGAATGGAAAAAAGCAGCTGGTCTTTGTCTTGAGCTACAGACGAACTCGCTGTCCCTAGAAGCCCGCAGGAGAGCAAGAAAAAGAAGAATAAAGCCCTTCCAGGGCCATACATTATTGTCATTTTTAGCAGCCTAATTGCTTTCCGGCATCCATTGGCAGGCAGGCTAACGGAGAAATATGACATTTTTGTTACGAAAGACGATTTTTTGACACTTTCCGTAATGCAACCTACAAGGTGCTAGCTCTGCCTGCCCTGAACACACCAGAAAAGGTCTAGTCTAATAAAATGCAGTGTCCAACCCAGGGAGTCAGGGATGCCCAGAAGTATCAGCTCAGAACAGGTCCAACAGCAGATTAACCTCCTGAAGGAAAATGAAGCGGCCAAAACGGAGGAATCTTCACAGATTCTTCGCTTCAAGAAAGATCATTTCAAAGTCGGTAAAACCAAAGGTTCCTGGGGACTCAGGACCGCCCGGGTTGTTCTTGGATTAATCCCTCCAGCCAAAAAGAAGATCCAGGAGCGTATTGAAAAACAGACCGATGCTCAGAGAAAAGAGGCCGTTGAACAACTGCGTGGCTATACAGGTTCACACAGGCATTCCCTGAGAACCAGTCTGAGTGATCGGAAAGTTGCCCAGATTCCCCTATCGGGGGGCCACAGTTACATTAATCCTCCTTCAGTTTCTGCTGATTCAGATCCGAAAATCAGGATGCAGGAGGTGGTCAAATCTATCAATGAAGGTAAATACAACTTACCAGAAGGTACTCTGGACACGGAGACACTTCGAGATCATCTTGAGACTTTTGACAAAGACCTTCTAAAGACGGCATTTATGGTGACCGGACATGCTTATGGTGAAGTTAAAGATCCTGGAGCCAGGTCTTTGGGAAGAGCCGTCTATTTTGAAAAGAAGGTAGCTGATGCGTTATGCACTTTTGACCCTGCCACTGGAGATAGAAAACAACTGGAGAAAGAATTAACAAAAAATTATAGTGCCAGGCAATACAGAGGCTTAAAAAAGCAAGTACTGGACGAACTTCAGCGACAGCTTTCACAGCTGCCAAACGAAGTTACCAGCTCACCAAACCCAAAAGCAGACCCGGCTGACGAAGCCTACCATACTGTTCTCGAAGCCAGCCCCAAAATTGGTCAGGAGGTTGGAAGACAGCAGATAGAACAAATGAATCATCAGCTGCAGGAAATCATCTACAGTATGGATTCTAAGGCAGATCTTGAGTCCCTGAGCAGCAGGTTGAAGCAGACCCCGGAGCTCCCCAAAAACGCAGCTGCCTTCTCTTACATCACTGACAGAATCGCTGAACTCGATGCCAGACAGGCAGGCAGGTTTTACAGGAACCAGCTTGCAGGTCAGGCTCTGATGGGCAAACTTGATCATTGGGCGTCTGGTTCAGAAGTTCAGAACCTGGAGCGAATTCAAGCCGATAAAACCCGAGTCCCACCCGGGGCGCAACCATCTCCCGCCCAGTTTCTGATCAAGCAGTTACGTTATGCAAAAGACACCAAGCACGGCCATTTTGTCAAAGCGACTGCGGTTAAACTTCCGGAAACTGAGACAGCTCCAGCCTATCGCCTTCATGCCAATAAGTTCCGTATGGCACCAAGTGAACCGGAAACAATGATGATGCAGGCCCCAAAGCATCAGGCCATGGGTGACTTCTGGTTAGCTCACGTTCTGAACGATACCAAAGCGGTTGTCGATTTAACCCAGACCAACGAGATTGGAGGAAAAGTAGATGTTTACTATCCAACATCCTTTGAGCAGCCCAGAAACTATACGAGCACGGATGGGCGGAAACTGACTGTTTCGCTGCAAGGTAAAAAGAATGTACAGGGGGACGAGAACCTGGAACTGCTTAAGTATACTGTCACCGATAGTTCAACAGGCCAGAGCAAAACCATACACCGGATTCATTTCAAGGCCTGGGAAGATATGCATGGAGTGGATCCTGCGGCACTCGACAATCTGATTAATGTAACGGATAGAGTGGCTGGAAAAGGTCTTGTCGCCGTGCACTGCAGCGCAGGAATTGGCCGGACAGGCACTTTTGTCAGCGCCCGAACAGCCAAACACACCCTTGGAGGAGCAAAGCTCTCCTCCGGGCAAGTGGAAGAGGAAGTCACCAAACTGGCGAAAGTTGGCAGGACAAATCGCAATCCCAGGTTTATTCAGAAAGATACCCAGTTCCAGACATTAATGAACTACATTGGCAACCAGGATCGTTTTGCCCATACAACAGCAGCGCTTAAACCCCAGCCTGCGCCAGAACCAAGAAAAACCTCCTCGAGTAAACCATTACGCTCCTCTAAACCCAAACCTGCAGCGTCAAACAAACCTGGCAAGGTTGCCAATGGACAGCGCCCTGCTCCCAAGCCTCTCGATGCGTCAACCATTTTTAACAGTTTCATTGGTGGAAGGTATGAAGGTAAACAGTGGAATGTCATTCTGGCTGACATTGCGCAACTGGGAAGTCGTGAGCAGCTAGATTACCTGCAAGTTCTAGGAGAACAGTACTTACAGGAGAACCCCGGCTCAATTAACAGAGACGCTCTGGAATACCTGAATCAACAAATTGAGCAGATGAAGTCATCGACACCGGGAATGAGACCTGATAGTGCTGTCAGCTATGTCAATCAGTCACAGATTGATACTCGCAGCAACTAGCCCGGAAATTTCATAAAGTGTCGAGCTTCTCGCTCTGCTATTTTTTCGGCTGACACGTTTTGTCGGCATATTCATGCTTATTGCATCCTCTTGATGAGTTCTAGATAGCGCCGACAAAGTGCTGTCATGGCGGGAAAAGAGCTAGCGAGAGGCCGACGAGCGATGTTCGTTTATCTTCGTACACATCCCAATACGAACACCCCAGTATTTCTGTGCTCTTTAGCCTCATTAAAGCGGCTTTATGAATTTTCCGGGCTAGGAACACATCAGGAAGGAATCCCATCCAGCGCATCCAGAACATCTTCCAGCTCGGCAATGGTCTGACGGATCAATTGCCGGTACTGGGAAGTATCCTGTTTCTGCGTAGAACCTTTCAAATGACTTCTGGCCCCATCGATAGTGAAGCGTTCGTCATAAAGCAGGCTGCGGATCTGGCGAATGAGAAGCACGTCCTGACGCCGGTAGTAACGGCGATTACCACGCCGCACCGGTTCTAACTGAGAGAACTCCTGCTCCCAGTATCTCAGCACATGGGATTTGACCTGGCACAGCTCGCTGACTTCACCAATGGTGAAATAGCGTTTTCCAGGAATGACAGGCAGTTCACTCTTCCTGAGTTCTGTTTCCTGCATAGGCTTCAACTCGTGCCTTGAGTTTTTGCCCGGGTCTGAAAGTCACGACTCTGCGGGGAGTGATGGGAATCTCTTCCCCGGTCTTGGGGTTCCGACCCGGTCGTTCACTCTTGTCACGCAGGTCGAAGTTGCCAAAACCCGACAATTTGACCTGCTCATTGTTTTCCAAAGCCCGACGGATATGCTCGAAAAACAGCTCGACCATCTCCTTGGCTTCGCGCTTGTTAAGGCCCAGCTCATGATGCAATCGCTCGGCCATATCGGCTTTCGTCAGGGCTCCCATAAAAACTAACTTCCGCGATCTTCCTCGCGCCGGTTAGATTGCCCGCTACTTTAGCAGCTACGCAACCTGGCGCTGAACTCTGTTTCCAGCCGGCTGACGATATTGTCCATCAGCTGACTGACCTCCTCATCTGTTAGAGTGCGGGAAGCGTGCTGCAAGGTCAAGCCCAAGGCCAGACTCTTATGACCCTCATCAATGCCCTGACCAGCGTAAACATCAAAAGTCCGCACATTTCTCAGAAGCTCACCTGCTACATCGCGGATAGCAATGTTCAGGCTATCGGCAGCAACGTCCTGTTTGACCACCAGCGCCAGGTCACGACGAACTTCAGGGAATTTCGACAGAGCTTCGAAGGCGGTTACCTTACCTTCCTGAACAGCCTGCAGACTGGCTTCGAACAGCAATACATCGTCATCAAAGCTCAGTTTCTTGGACAGATTCGGATGCAGAGTGCCAACGTGACCAATCACCTCGCCGTTACGAACAATCTGCGCGCACTGGCCAGGATGCATGGCGTGATGGGAGCCTTTATCAAAGCGGAATTCTTCAGAAGCGCCACCCAGTTCCAGAAGCGCTTCCAGATCACCTTTTAGATCGAAGAAGTCAACAGACTCTGACTTAACACTCCAGGCTTCCGGAAAACGACTACCCGTAATGACAGCAGCAATCTGCTCTTCCTGCTTCAGCTCTTCGCCTTCACGAATGAAGGTCTGACCAGTTTCGAACAGGCGCACACGACTCTGCTGACGGTTCAGGTTGTACTTGACGGTTTTCACCAGACCGGGCAGCAGGGAAGTCCGCATCACGGACAGGTCACTCGCAATCGGGTTAGCCAGAGGTACTGCTTCGCGGGCAGGATCAAACAGCTTGTGCAGTTCAGGATCAATGAAGCTGAAGGAAACGGCTTCCTGGTAGCCACGGCTGACCAGAGCACGACGCAGGTCCGCTTCCTGAACCCTGGACTCGTCAACCTGCTTCAGTTTCAGCAGTGCTGTAGGAATGGTTTCCGGCAGACGGTCATAACCGTAGATCCGTCCCAGCTCTTCGATCAGGTCTTCTTCGATAGAAATATCAAAGCGCCAGCTTGGCACTGCAACTTCCCATTCACCTTCAGCTTTCGCGGTCAGTTCCAGACCCAGGCGGGTCAGCAGGGCTTCAATCAGATCGTTTTCGATCTTGATGCCCAGCAGAGAAGTGACTTTCTCAGCACGCAGGGAAACGGTGCGCAGAGTTGGCAGATGTTCTTCACTGACCACTTCAGAAACCGATCCTGGCTGACCGCCACAGATTTCCAGAATCAGTGCAGTGGCACGCTCAATGGCCTTGCGCTGCAGCTGGAAATCCACACCGCGCTCGAAACGGTGAGAAGCATCGGTGTGCAGACCGTAGGAACGGGCTTTACCAGCAATGGTGATCTGGTCAAAGAAAGCCGCTTCCAGCAGGACATTCTTGGTTTCGGCAGAAACACCAGAACCCTCGCCACCCATGACACCGGCGATACCCAGCGGATGCTTTTCATCAGCAATGACCAGGGTGCTGCTGTTCATTTCCACTACTTCACCATTGAGCAGTGTCAGCTTTTCCTTGTCCTCAGCCATGCGGACAATGATGGAACCGTTCAGAGTATCCAGATCATAGCCATGCATTGGCTGTCCCAGCTCCAGCATGACATAGGCAGTAACGTCTACTACTGGATCAATAGAGCGGATACCGGAGCGGCGCAGGCGTTCAACCATCCACAGAGGTGCTGGCCTGGTAACGTCTACATCACGAATCACACGGGTAATGAAGCGCGGGCAGCCTTCTTTCGCATCAACAGAAACTGCAAAAGTGTCGTCGATAGCCGGTGCTACAGGAGCCACTTCCTGCTCGGTCACTTCGGCCAGGAAGTTTGCGCTGACTTCACGGGCCAGGCCGACAATGCTCAGGCAATCGCCACGGTTAGGCGTCAGATCGACATCAATGATCTTGTCGTCCAGACCCAGGTATTCACGGATATCCTGACCTGCCGTTGCGTCCAAAGGCAGTTCCATCAGGCCATCAGAGGATTCAGCCATACCCAGTTCTTCTTCAGCACAGAGCATGCCGAAAGATTCGACGCCACGCAGCTTGGCTTTCTTGATCTTGAAGTTACCGGGGCCCTCTTTATCAGGTAAAAGGGCACCTACGGTTGCAAAAGGCACTTTGATACCAACACGGGCATTAGGCGCGCCACAGACAACCTGGACTTCTTCATTGCCAGTACTGACACGGGTTACGCGCAGCTTGTCAGCATCAGGATGCTGTTCGCAGGCAACAATCTCACCAACGACAACGCCTGTGAATTCACCTGCCACAGGCTCAACGTCGTCTACTTCCAAACCGGCCATGGTCAGCTTCTCAACCAGCTCTTCGCTGCTGGCTTCCAGCGCCACCCACTGGCGTAACCACTGTTCACTGAATTTCATATTCTTTAACTCAAATTCCGTTATTCGATTCGAACAAACCTTACTGAATAGACTTTCCGATCAGTTGAACTGATTCAGGAAACGCAGGTCGTTATCGAAGAACTGTCGCAGATCGTTGACGCCGTAACGCAGCATGGCAAAGCGTTCAACCCCCATGCCAAAAGCAAAGCCGCTGTACTTCTTCGGGTCAATACCGGAATACTCAAACACTTTCGGGTGGACCATGCCGCAGCCGAGCACTTCAAGCCACTTCACGGAACCGTCAGGGTTGCGGCCCCACTCGATATCCACTTCCGCGGAAGGTTCAGTGAACGGGAAGTAAGACGGACGGAATCGCACCTGCAGATCATCACGCTCAAAGAACACACGCAGGAAGTCACTCAGCACAGACTTCAGATCGGCAAAGCTCACCTTCTCTGCCACATACAGGCCTTCCACTTGGTGGAACATGGGGCTGTGAGTCTGGTCGGAATCGCAACGATAGACTTTACCGGGGCAGACGATAGCGATCGGCGGCTCCTGGCTGGCTTTGGCGAAAGCTTCCATGACCCGCACCTGAACCGGAGAAGTGTGAGTTCTCAGAACAGTGGTTTCGTCAATGTAAAATGTGTCGTGCATGGCACGGGCCGGATGATGACCGGGAATATTCAGCGCTTCGAAGTTGTGGTAGTCGTCTTCGATCTCCGGTCCCCGGGCCACTTCGAAACCTATGTTGCCAAAGTAATTGGCGATCCGCTCTATGGTGCGTGTGATGGGATGCACGGTGCCCAGGTCCTGGCCACGGCCGGACAGGGTAACGTCGATGGTTTCACTGGCCAGGCGCGCTTCCAGAGCTTTGGCTTCGATGTCCTGGCGCCTGCCATTGATCGCTTCCTGGACTTTCTGCTTGGCCTCGTTGATCAGGCCTCCAGCCTTTGGCCGCTCTTCCGGGGACAGCTTGCCCAGGCCTTTCAACAGCTGGGTCAGTTCGCCCTTCTTGCCCATAAATCGAACCCGTACCTGATCCAGGTCGGCGGCATTGGCTGCCGACTCTACTTCAGACAGGGCGCTGGCGACTATAGGTGAAACGAGTGTTTCCAGATTCTCCATGGGGTTCCCGATGACAGATGCGCAATGAAAATAAACCGTCAATTCTAGCGGTTACTGGGGTCTTTGAATAGATGGAACCGGTGCTTCAGGTAATTCAGTCAGCCAGCTCCAGGCTCCTTGACAAAACCGCGCAGAGGCATGTCAGCGCTTCTGTGCAGCCAGTTGTCATCCGGATAACTGCAGAAGCCATCAATCACATGCAGAGTGTAGGCATGACGGGACCGGTCACTCAGGTTGGCACCACTCCTGTGAGGCAACCTGCCATGCAGCACTATCAGCGAACCCTGCTTTGCCTCTAAAGGAATGCTGGCTTCTTCAAAAGGCGTAGAGTCCAGCGTGGTCATACCCAGTTTTCCGTCACGGTGATGGAAACGCTGGCGCAATGGTCCTTTGTGCCCTCCAGGTGCCGCCCAGAGACAGCCGTTTTCTACTGTTGCGTCACCCAGAGCTACCCAGAATCCCAGTACAGATTCCGGTTCGGTATAGAGAAAAGTACTGTCCTGGTGACAGACGACTTCTGCACCAATATGCGCTGACTTGAAAATGTACATGGATTGCAGAAGCAAAGGGTCGACCAGCCCAAGGGTTGCCGCCAGCTCCGCCAGTGCTGGCTTCCTGGAAAAGGCACTGAATACCGGGTCCAGATCATGAAGAGCATGCCCAACCTTGTTGAAGGCCTGATATTTGTCACAGGTCAGGGAGCCATCTGGAGCCAGGGCGCCCTCCTCCAGGAAAAATCGAATTTTGTCGCCGGAAGTTCGAAAGAACTCTTCCCGGGAGTGCCGTTGGTCCAGGAGCCTGTCGGACTTAAGGCAATTTCGGCCTGAAATCCAAAAAGAGCGGCCAGTTATTCCTTTGAATTTGCTTAAATAGGTCAACTATTCGCACAAATCCAACGAAAAAACTGGCTCGCTCTACTAAATTTCATGCTCGAAAGCTTAAGTCCGACAGGCTCCCAGAGCAGAAAAAACAGCGCGATGTTCTGAAATATCATGCGGGTTGATCAACTCACACATCCGCTCCTTGAGTTGCAGGCACTCCCGGGCCGAATAGAAACCTTCCAGCAGGAGGTACCCGTCACGGTCAAAGGCTTCCTGCAGTTCTTCCCTGGCCATGTCCTGTGCCAGGACAGTTGGTTTCAATAACTCAGCCATTGTTGCCTCCCAACTGGCGGACGGAAAACAAAAGCATATAGAATACAGCGGGGAGCCTGACCAGAGAAACAGTTGAAGCTTCTTCACAGAAAACCGGGGGAAAACAGTAATGACCGCCAGAACACCTTACGAGATACTCGGAGACGAGGGTGTGCGACAGTTGGCGAACGCCTTCTACGATGTCATGGACGAGCTGCCGGAAGCCGCCCCCATAAGGCGGATGCACGGCAAGGCCCTGGGTGACATCAAGACCAAGCTGTACCAGTACCTCTCCGGCTGGATGGGTGGCCCCCACCTTTACCACGAGAAATACGGCACTATCTGCATGACCAAGCCCCACTCCGGCTACAAGATTGGTAACGACGAGCGAGATCAGTGGCTGAAATGTATGGACCAGGCCCTTGAGCGCATAGAAGCTTCTGAAGAATTAAAACAGATGCTGAAAGAGCCAATATTCCGTGTAGCAGACGCTATCAAAAATTCTCCCTAAAACTCCTCTGTCCAAAGACGATATGGGCTTTATGCCAATCACCCGGAATAAAGCCCATGTCATTCCTGCAAAACACTGCTCTGCTGTTGCTTCTGTGTGCCCTGCTGGCACCCTATTCTACTCAATCAGCGCCCATAGGTCTGCCAGCCAGCACATCAGAAGACACTGCACCCAATTCTGTCTGTTACTCCTTCAAAGAGCCTGAGTGGCAATTTCATCGCTCAAAAAGGAAGTTCAGGCTGCCGAGAATCGAACGTCCAGGCGAATTACTGCTCATTCCCGACAACACCTTTGATGCAGGCGTGGCCGCCGTGCTTACCGGTAAGGCAAAGCCACCCTTTGAGGCCACTTTTGAATACAGCACCTGGGATGATGACGGCAGCACCTGGGCGGTCTGGAACTCCGCCGATGGTTTTTCATTTTTCTTCCTGAAAGATGCCTCCGGCTATGGCCGCCCACCTACAGGAGGAACACTTGGCCTTAAGCCGGGGGGTGGAGGTTACGCACTTTCGTTCAGTCTCTACGGTTACCGGCTGGCACAACTGACCGCTCCATCTGGGACGGTTTTACAGCGTATTCATTTTGACAGGGCATACAGCGACAGGAAGTGGGTACTGGTTAAAGTCACTGTCACCGACGAGTTAATCTCAATCATGGCCAACCAGCAGCTGATACTGGAGCAACCCGTTCAACTGGGAGTAGCTGCTAACGACCTGGGATTTTCTGCCGCCTCCGGTGCGGCTGATGCAGAACAAAAAATCAGAAATTTCTGCCTGAGGCAACTACCGCTTACCACAGAAGAAACCAGTACCGGAAATACAGATACAGTAGAAGCAGTACCAGAGAGCACGGATGCACCTGACATTGATATCGAATCTGATCAGGGGGAGGCCGGGTAATAATAAGACTCCAGTACTCGACCCAGAAGACCTGACATAGAATTCTGACTCACCTGAAAGTCAGTCGCTCCAAGTGTCTGAAGAAGAGGTGCAGTCCAAAGATTCAGATTTGACTGAACAACTATAACTCGAACCTGGCCTGCTCCACCGTTACGGCAGAATCTGCTTTATGGCAGCGAACTGGTAGACCCTCATTGCGGTGGAAGATCATGTTCCAATCGTAAGCGCCACCGACAAAGCGGGCAGAATGATCGAATAAAAGTGCCCCGGTTATGACCGTAAAGTTCTCGGGATGAGTAAATACGCCTTTGTAGGCGGCATAAAATTCTGTGGCAAAGGCAGCATTCACACAGTCTCTCTGCATACTGCGGGCAGTCCACTTCAGCTCTCTACCCTTTCTGGCCAGCATATAACACTCCAGCGCTGACCCACATTCGATATCAGGAGGGGCGATCCGGGCAATTTCCACTCCCGGCAATGGCGCGTCAAGATTGAGTTTTACAACACTGATGTCATCAGCATCTCTGACTTTGAAGCCTTTCGAATAATAGTCCAGCGCCACGCCTTGTCGCTTCCAGGAATCATCGACCGCCTGCACACAGGTTGATAAGTCTTTACAGACTGTCAGTGTTGAGAAGCTGGTATCAGCACATGGAGCCGGAGTCATCACTTCCCGCTCACCCGTCAAAACACCCAGGCAATATTCACTGTAACCCTTCCTGTTGTTAGCATTATGAATCACCACAAGGCTGTCCCTTGGTTCAACTCTCTCCTCATTTGCAGCCAGAGAGGAAACAAACAGCAGGGCGAAACACCACCAAAGAAGCCGGGAAAATTTCTGGGTATAACGAGTCATGAGGCTCACCTGAATGAGTTTGTTTCAGATCAGTAAATCAGCAATTACAAGGACTACAACTCTTTGGAGCAGTTCCGGTTGTAGCAGTTCCGGCTTCTGATAATTCCTGTTGCCAAACCGGACGGTGAGTAGGTATTTTTCCGCCCGGGCGACTACATCTCACCTGCTCTGCGAGAGGCTGAGATATATTTATGATGTATCCTGGCACCATAAGCCCAGGCGCAAGTATAGGTCTTTTCAGCATTCTGCATCTTGTCATTTTCATAAAGGATGCCGGCCAGCCTGTCTTTCCTGTCAAACAGCGCGGCACTTGAAAGAATACCCGGGACAGTTTCAAACCCTTGCGCATACACAAAGCTGAAGTGCCCCTTCAGCCATCTTTTTTTACAGCTGGTTTTCATTTTCCGGGAATGCCAGGTAAGTATTTTCTCCTGCTTGAAGAGAATGATACATTCCAAGGGTGATTCACAGTCCAGATCAGAAGGAACAATTTTAGCAATGCGTTTTCCTGGAAGAGGCCTCTCCAAAGTCAGTTTAACGATTCTCGTGTCACCCACGCCTTTCACTTTGAAATGCCTTGACACCTGCTCAAGGGAAACCCGCTGCCGGTTATCAGAATCTTCAGGATCTTGCACACAACTCTTTAAATCTGTACAAACAGCCACCTCATTCTCGCCACTGCTGGCACAGACAGCTGGTGTCGCCACCTCCTTTTCGCCTGTTACCACTCCAACACAATACTCCTCTTTGAGGCTTGGATTATAAATAACAACCAGACTGTCTTGAGGCACAGTCCCTCCTGCGCAGGAGGGACTGGCACCAACCAGACAGGATAGAAATAGTAAGGCTGACAGGCTCGACAGAAAGGACTCACAACTCATAGCTGCCACCATATTAGACTTTTGCCAATACATGCTCTGACAATTTTCTATGCATCGTTACCGGCTTTTAATAAAATCTGATCTCAACACAGAATATCATCCCCGGACCATTATGCAGATCAAGGTGAATGATCAACCGCTGGAGATTGTCTCCCCTCTCAGTCTCCAGCAGTTGTTGGAGCATTTACAACAAGGTGAACAGGGCGTTGCCCTGGCGGTAAACAGGAAGATCGTCAGCCGCTCCCAGTGGGCCACACAGAAGCTCAGAGATGGCGACGAGATCACCCTGATCAGGGCTACCGCAGGCGGATAACCCCTCCCGCCTGTGACCCCTAATAAATAATTACGACACAAGACAAGGCTGGCATGCTGAAAATAGCGGACAAGACATTTAACTCACGGCTGTTTACCGGAACAGGCAAGTTCAGAAACAGCGAGACCATGACCAGTGCGATCAAAGCCAGTGACAGTGAGCTGGTTACCATGGCACTGAAGCGGGTAGACCTGGACACACAGGACGACGACATCCTGTCTCCCCTGATCGAGCAAAAGGAAATCAACCTGCTGCCCAATACCTCTGGTGCAAGGAATGCGGAAGAAGCAGTCTATGCCGCACAGCTGGCCCGAGA
>JBPCXN010000033.1:0-15018 GCA_051008495.1 Endozoicomonas sp.
GAAAGAACGGTCTATTTTTCTGATGAATTTGATTGAAGAGGCCCACTATTCGCACAAATTCACCAAAAAAATAGCCTCGTTCTACTGAATTTTATACTCGACCACTATTCTCGGTCAGGCTCCTAGGAGCAGTCTATATTTTCGGGCTGCTCGGCCTGCTGCCGGAATCGATCAGACTCTGGCAGGTCTGAACAGGCCATAGTCATTCCTGCTTTGCCAACAGACGTCCCAAAATACTATCTGATCTATAGCATCTATTGATATCGAGTTATAGTGAACGCTCGCTCTAGGAGTCTGTCGGACTTATGCTTTCGAGCATGACTTTCGAGCATGAGATTGTCTTAAGTCCGACAGGCTCCTAGCGCAAGAACAATAAATAATCAGGGTACGATAGCCTTATGAGCCAAACCACCAATTTTTTCACGCGAACCTGTTTTGCAGCGGGCGGCTCAGCCGCTGGGCTGGTTAACAATGGCGTGGCCTTTTTCCTGTTGATTTTCTACAGCCAGGTGTGCGGCCTGTCTCCGTCGCTGGCTGGCCTGGCGCTGCTCTTAGCCCTGATGGTGGATGCCATATCCGACCCGGTAGTGGGCAAGTTGTCAGATACCTGCAGGAGTCGTTTTGGACGCAGGCACCCTTTCATGTACGCCTCCATCCTGCCCATCATCGGTTTCTATTATGCTCTCTGGGTTCCGCCTGAGACTGGTCAGGCCGGATTATTTGCCTATCTCCTGTTCACATCCATTGGCCTGAGGCTGTCCCTGACCGCTTTTTCAATCCCTTTTACCGCACTGATCCCGGAACTGACCAGGGATTACGACGAGCGTACACGACTGGTCAACTATAACCTTTCGGCCAGCTGGTTCGCGGGAACAATGATGGCGGTAGCCATGTACGCCTACTGGCTGGCTGACAGCACTGAATACCCCAATGGCATGGGTATCCTCAGGGCGGAAGGCTATGCCGAGGCAGGCTTGTTTGCGGCCGGATTGATATTGCTGCTGGTGGCTCTGGCTTCCCTGGGAACGCACCGACATATACGTCAGCACTCCGCTACGACCACCGGCACCTACCAGGGGCTCGGAACCATGCTGAAGCAGATCGGCGAGACCTTCAGTAACGGCTCTTTCAGGGCTCTGGCGATTTCCGGCATTTTCAATGCCGCCGGTGCGGGCACAGCCACTGCGCTCTGGGCCTATATGCAGCCGTATTTCTGGGGGTTTGATTCTGAACAGATCAGCTGGATGCTGACCAGCCAGCTGCTCTCCGCTATTCTGGCGTTCACCCTCGTGCCGTTGCTGGCTCGTGGGCGGGAGAAGAAAACCGTACTGATCCTGCTGTCCTGGTTACTGATTCTGGTCAGTGCCGGACCGATCGTTCTCAGACTAACCGGAGTCTTCCCTGAAAATGGCACCAGTGAGCTGTTCTACATCATGCTGGTGCTGGGTGTTCTACAGGTGGCGATGATTGCCGGCTCGTCCATTATTGTCGGCTCCATGCTGTCAGACATTGTGGAAACCCGTGAGCTGGCATCAGGGCGTCGTGAAGAAGGCACGCTATTGGCCGTTCAATCATTTATCAATAAGGGCGCCACCGGGGTGGGCACTTTCTTTGGTGGGATCATACTCGCGATCATAGATTTTCCCGACCAGACACTCGGCATGGCAGTAGCCCCGGAAGTGATCACCCGTCTGGGACTGGCCTATGGCCCGGTTCTGGCGCTGCTGTATATCGCAGCAATTCTTGCCCTGAAGCATTTCAGGATCACAAGGGACAGCCACGCTGAGACATTAAAGGCTTTGGCTCAGTAATAAAGAACATCAGAAACCATTCCCACTCAGACAGTTGACCCTGTCTGTTTCATTGGATAGAGTACCGAACGAACGTTCGATAAAGATAAAAACAACAGCGGTGCTGTACCGGTCAGCAACTCATCTGACCGGAAGCCACCCAGAGGGAAAGTCATGAAGACCCATATCCTTGTTCAGCCCTACATGCGTGGCATTGGCGAAGACGTCAAGAACCCCGGTTCCGACCCCCAGCGCTACCAGGATCTGCTGGAAAACCTCACCACCCAGATGAAGTTCGCCGATGACAACGGCTACTACGGCTTCTGCATGACCGAACACCACCTGCAGGTAGAAGGTATTGAAACCACTACCAACCCGATCCTGTGGAACATGCATGTCGCCAATAACACCAAACATCTCAAGGTTGGCCAGGTGGGTATGTGCCTGCCAGCGCACAACCCGGTGACCCTGGCGGAAGACCTGGCCATGCTCGACCATATGACCAAGGGTCGTCTTTATGTCGGTTTTGTCCGGGGCAATACCCCACGCTGGCTGAACACTCTGGCGCAGCATCTCAACATCTCCACTTCACAGTCTGACAAGTCCGAAGTGGATCAGCGCAATCGCCGTCTGTTCGAAGAGAACTATCGCATCATCAAGAAGCTCTGGACTGAAGATACCATTAACTTCCAGGGTGAGTTCTGGAACATTCCGCCGAAAGACCCGATTGAGTGGCACTTCCCACCCACCAAGCTGTGGAGTCGTGAAGGCGATACCGACGAAAACAACATTATTCAGCGCGTAGGCATTGTTCCCAAGCCATACCAGGATCCACACCCACCCATTTATGCGCCGTTCAGCTGGTCCATGGACACCTGTCGTTTCTGGGCCCGGGAAGGCGGCAAGATGGTGTCGTTTGTCGGCAAGAACGACTTTATCGATGTCACCATTGATGAGTACGTGAAAGAAGCCGAAACTGTTGGCCGCAAGGTGGCCCGCAACGATGTTCTCGCTCTCGGTGGCCACCTGGTTATTGGTCGTACAGAAGCGGAATCCAAAAAGCACAAGGCAACCTTCGAGAACCTGTTCAATACCGCCTACAACGTACCTCCCTACAAAGTGCCCATGGGGCGTCTCTGGGAAGGCTCCATCCAGCAGGTGATCGACCAGGTCGGCACCCTGAAGGAGAAATACGGTGTTGATGAGTTCGTCTGCTGGCACCACGTTGGCTACTTCCCTCAGGAAGAGGAGCTGGCCATGCTTGAAGCCTTCGGTGAAGTGATCAAAGCCCTCAAATAAGCAATCCCGGACACGCAGCAGAGCGATTCTGGAAAGATAATGACGAAAGAGCCGGTAACTCCGGCTCGAACAGAAACTGAGTAGGCAGGTAGCAATGTCAGATATCCAGGCGATTGAGTCACTGATACAAGAGTATTTTCGCTCGCTTTATGAAGGCGATGTAGAGACTGTCCGCGCACTTTACCACCCGGCATGCCCGTTGATGTGTCCGACCAGTGAAGGTGTGATGACCATGACCATACCGCAGTACCTGGAAGTGGTCGCTGGTCGGCTGGCGCCCAAAGAGGCTGGCCATGCACCCTACGGACGCATCGTCAGCCTGGATATTTCCGGGCCGGAGACAGCACTGGTGAAAGTGGAAAGTGCGGTACCGCCCCGCTACTTCGAAGATTACCTGACTCTGGTCAAAGACCAGGGAGCATGGAAGATCGCGGCAAAAGTGTACCGGATTGTCCGGGAAGAGTGACTAGGAGCCTGACCGAGAATAGACAGGTCGGCCTAAAGCCCAGGAAGATCGGCCAGATTTCCCACTGAATTTGATTAAATAGGTCAACTATTCGCACAAATCCAGTGAAAAATCTGACTCGATCTACCGAACTTTATCCTCGACCGCTATTCTCGGTCGGGCTCCTAGCGGCCAGCAATGATATCGACAACAGACTTGCCAGATTCACAATAAAACGAGAGCAGCATCATGATCCAGCTGGAACAGCTAAAGGAGTCGGCTTCTGCCAGTGCTGGCAGTGCTTCCGCGCTTCCTTACTGGGCTTACACGAGTCAGGAAGTCTACGAACAGGAATGTCAGAAGATCTTTCACAGGGACTGGGTCTTTGCCTGCAACGAGTTCCAGATCGCCAAACCCGGGGATCGTTATGCTTTTATCCTGGCGGGGGAGCCAGTAGTCATCATCCGGGGCAAAGATGGTGAGCTGAGAGCGATGTCCAATGCCTGCCGGCATCGTGGCACCCTTCTGGCGGACGAAGGTTTTAGCACTGGCGGCAACAACCTGATTTGCCCCTACCACGCCTGGAACTATACCCAGGAAGGCAAGCTGAGAGGGCTGCCTTTCCCGGGTGATGTGAAAGTCGACAAGGAAAAGCACTGCCTGCCCCGTTTCGCCCTCACCGTCTGGCATGGCCTGGTGTTTGTGAACATCAGCGGCACAGCAGAACCACTTGAAGAAAGGTATGCGGCACTGGAGACTTACATAAAGTACAACCAGCCGGGAGCCTTTAACAGCGGTTATGATTCGTCACCGACTTACTGGGAAACCAACTGGAAGCTGGCCATGGAAAACGCCATGGAAAGTTACCACCTGTTCAAGGTTCACAAGCCGACCCTGGAAACCGTCACCCCGACCAAAGGGGCATTTTACCTGGAAGGAAACGCACTCTGGAGTATAACCGGTGGCGAAGTACTGGATATTATGCCGAAATATATGCGTTTGCTCTCAGGAAAACCAAAGCAGGTAAACAACAACTACATCCTCTTCTCCCTGCCACCGTCATTTGTCGGAGTACTCGGCTCGGACGGAACCTTCGGCTACATCGCTATTCTTCCTGAAGGGCCAGGCAGGACCTTCACCCGGGAAGGCGCTGTCGGGGTGGATATGAAAAAGCCTAAAGGAATGGCCAAAAAGTTTGTCGATGACTTTTTCGCTGAAGATAAGTTTATCTGTGAGCGGGCTTTTAAAGGCATGACGGCAATGGCCGCCCCCGGTGGGCAGCTGGTCGAGCTGGAGCGCATCGTCGTGGATTTCCACCAGTACCTGGCCATGCGCCTGTTTAACCACCAGCCGGATGACGTCTTTAAAGACGAGGAAGGCGAGAAAAAACTGCTGGCCAAGGCTTGACTCTGATTCGTCAAGCTTGAAACTACCCCTCTTTCACAAACAGCGATTCGCTGAAAATGCCGCTGCTCTGCTCCTTAAGTAGCGGCATTTTCACTTCCCCATGAAAACCTGGAAACATCCCCCAAAGAATCCCGACGTGGCCAGGTATGTGGAATGCTATTGGTTTCTAAAGAGTGACCACAGCAACCCCAACCATGATTACCCAAAGTTAAACCCTGATCCCTGCGGACATTTGATTCTCGCTGACGCCGGGCAACCTTACCTGTACGAGCACGAAGCCTATACGGCAAAGGGGTTCGGAAGCCACTGGATATTTCCTCATTGCCAGACATTCAGGATGGATCACTCACAGTCGTTTAAGATTGTTGGCGTCAAGTTTCACATTGGCGCTCTGTATGCCTTGAAGATGAGTCCCGAACAGCCGGTGCTGGATCAAGTGACCAGTGTGGATATCAACACTTTGCTGGGATCCGCCGCTATAAGCACCTGCGAGTTACTGGAAACAGCCAGGTCTCAACCATCAACATGCTGCAACTTGCTTGATGACCTTTTGCTGCCCTGGCTTGCACAAAGCCAGACAGACAAGCACTGGCGACTGATTCACAACACCTTGCCCCATCTGGCAGACACCCCAATTGGCCAACTGGGGGGATTATTGCATTGCTCGCAGCGCACGCTCGAACGCAGTTTCTCTCGGGTCACGGGGCTGACCCTGAAACAATGCCAGTCCATAATCCGGGTGGAAACCATACTTGAACACCTGTATCACCTGAAAGGACAAGAGATTGACTGGGCTTCCATCGCCCACCAGTTTGCCTTCAGCGACCAGCCTCACCTGATCCGCTATCTGAAAAACAGCCTTGGCGAAACACCCGGTGAATACGCCAGACTGCGCGATTTCACCATTGATATCTACGGAGATTTTGCAGGGGGTTAAAACTGTCGTTTTTGTTCAATCTTTCTGCAGGCGGTCTGACTATTCTATGCCGCAAGTTGAGGCGTTGAAGCGGTAAATACTGGATCGCTACTGGTGACGCCCAAAAGTAATCAGATAGAAGAAAAGGCTACCAGCAATGACAACAGTAGAAATCAGACAGTTTCAGGACCGTGACTTAACAGACTTAATGGCATCATGGGAAGCTGCCTCCAGAGTCGCGCACTCATTTATGAGTGAAGCGTTTTTCGATCATGAACGTCATAACATCCCCAATGTGTATATACCCAATACCGACACATGGGTTGCTGTTGTAGACGACAAAGTGCTGGGTTTTATCGCCCTGATCGGTAACGAAGTAGGCGGTATTTTTCTGGACCCGGGCCAACACGGCAAAGGTCTGGGCAAAGCCCTGATGGACAAGGCGCAGGAATTGCACGGCGACCTGGTCGTTGACGTTTTAAAAGAAAATGCTATCGGTCGTCGCTTTTACGAGCGTTACGGATTCCGGTTCGTAGAAGAAAAGACCCTTGCGCTTACCGGCGATCCTATACTGAGACTGGCCTTTACCGCCAGGAACTGACTCCCATCACTCTTTCTGGCAACCGGTACAGATTCCTGACCAACACCGGTTGCCATTAATTGCGCCTATCAGCTACACTTCCGCTTCACCCAATTCCTCAGGAGTCTACGCCGCAATGAACAACTAATACCTGTTATCCATTTTTATCGATTTATTTTGGATCTACAGGGTTAGTGGGCGTAGTCTCTGCATTGCCTGACTCATCTATCGTGTCACGTACATAACGACCTGTCGTTGTTAGCACTGCTGATATATTTTGGCTTCGTCCATGCCCCCTGTCTTTCAGGAGGCACGTATGCCAATACTCCAGACAAATAAACTTTCTTACCAGTTCGACAACGGCGAGTTTCTGTTCCGTGGTCTATCACTGAGGCTAAAGGCCCGTCGTGTCGGGCTTGTTGGCCGCAATGGCGTAGGCAAATCGATACTGACATCAATTCTTGCCAGACAACGGCTACCCAGTGACGGTTCTGTCAGCCTGAATGCTACAACTGAAAGCTTTTCACAGCTGCCAACAGAGCTTATCCATAGTGACCTGACCCTGACCCAATTTCTGGAAGTCGAGGAAATCCTGACAGCGCTAAAGCAGGTTGAATCGGGCAGCTCCGAAGCCCAATGGTTCGACATTATTGGTGAGCGCTGGCAGCTGGAAACAGAGCTTGCAGAGCTGCTCTCTGAACTCGGCCTGCCTATTAATCTGCAGATGCCGTGCCGGGATCTCAGTGGCGGGCAATTATCCCGGCTGCAGCTCTGGAAGCTGTTTCAGTCCGATGCTGAGCTGCTGATACTGGATGAACCCTCTAATCATCTAGACAGCAGCGCCAAACAGTGGCTGATAAAGCAAATGTCATTATTCAGTGGTCACATTTTGTTGATCAGTCATGACCGGTTATTGCTACGCCAAATGGAGCAGATCTGGGAGCTGAACTCTCTGGGTTTGCATCAGTATGGAGGGAATTATGATTATGAAGCCATAAAAAAGCAAAACCAGATCGCCATTGAGCGTCAGATGACTAATGTCAAACGGGATCAGAAAAAGCTCAGGATTCAGACTCAGCTGAATCGTGAAAAAATGGAAAAACGGGCTTCACAGGGTAACAAAGTTCGCAGGCAGGGAAGCCAGCCTAAAGTGCTGCTTGATGCCATGCGCGACAGGGCCACCAGCAGAGCATCCAGTCGACTCAAGAATGAACTGAATCGCGAGGAAATGTTGCGGCAGAAAGCCTTTATGTTGCAAAAAAGGCAAGAACAACTGAAGGAGCTCAAGATTCATTTACAGCAAGGCAGTTCGCAAAAAGCGTCGCTGGCTTATGCTTTGAATTGCGTTCTGCCTTATGGCTCAGGTCTACCCGTCAGCTTTACGCTTTCTCCGGCCAGCAAGGTCCACGTACAGGGCAATAACGGCAGTGGAAAATCTACCCTGCTGAAAGTACTGCTTGGCGAGTTGCAGCCATTGGCAGGTGAATTAACAACAAATGGGCCTTTTTACTATTTAGACCAGTATTTCGGTGTACTTAAGGATGGTCTTTCTCTGCTTGAGAACATGCAACATCTTTGTACTGGGCTTATGGAGACGGATGCTCGTACGTTACTGGCAGGAATAGGCTTTCGTAAAGACAATGCTTACCGTTTCGCGCACCAGTTAAGCTGCGGAGAAAAAATGAAACTGGCGATGTTGATCGTAAGTCATCAACCTGACCTGCCAGTGCTGCTGCTCGATGACCCTGACAATCACCTGGACCTGGACTCGAAAGAGATCCTGGCAGGAGCCCTGAGTCGATTTGAGGGAGCCTTTATGCTGGTCAGCCATGACCAGGACTTCGTTGAAGGCTGTGGAGTGAATGAAACACGGCCATGTAGTGCATTGCCTCTATGACAAACGTCTGGAGCCAGGTTGGAGAATCAGGCTTCAGATCAAGTCACTGTGTCGAGTATTCAGGTAATCGATTTGAGCAACCCAGGACACGCAAACGGATATACCGGGAATTATCATCCCGGTAATAGATTGCAACAGGTCCGGATAAGATGTTCGCGGATAAAATTGATCTCCTGGAAATCATCAAATCGTTCAAATTCAAGGTGGGCGCCACCTGGCTGCTGGTGTTGCTGGAAAACACCCTGCTGGCACTGATCCCCCTGCAGATCGGTTTTGCCATTGATGGCCTGCTAACCGGACAATTTCATCAGCTGGGGTACCTGGCGGGTCTGATGATGGTTATGACCATTTTGATTGTTATACGACGAATCTATGACACCAGGGCCTATGGCACCATCAGGGTTCATCTGGCGATAAGTCTGAACAGTCGTTACCAGGGCATGCCTGTTTCCATCCGCAATGCCCGCCTGGAAATGGGCCGGGAACTGGTCGACTTCATGGAAAACCAAGTACCAGAGATCATTACTGCCATTATCCAGCTCATCATGGCAGTGATCATTCTTGGGGTGTTTCACGCCTACCTGGCCCTTTCGGCCCTGGCGGTATTTGCTGGAATGATGATCCTCTATTCGTTTTTCCACCAGCGTTTTTATGACCTGAACAGTGCCTTCAATGGCCAGATGGAACAGCAGGTGGATGCTCTGACCACGGGCAATTCCGGCTTTGTCTCCAGACATTTTCGAAACCTGAGAAAATGGGAAGTCAAACTCTCCGATACCGAAGCCTGTGTCTACGGCCTGATCTTCCTGCTGCAGATTGGCTTTATCATCTTTAACCTTTGGTACAGCTCGGTTCTGACCGATATGACCACCGGCAAGATCTTTTCCATCATCAATTATTCCTGGGAGTTTGTCGGCGCCGCCTTCACTCTGCCGATCGCCCTGCAGAGCCTGTCCAGGCTGCACGAGGTGAGTACGCGCATTAACAGAACCGAAGACGACAATGGTGAGCTTGAGGTGGATGCAAAAAGTCCCTGATTGCCACCTGCAACAACAGGGTTCCACCCACTGCTTACCTTCTCTCCATCGATAACAGGTCACTGACATCATGAACAGCCCAAGCTTCCGAGATAAACGTCGGCCGCCATTTATCCTCGCCAGCCTGGGACTGGTCCTGGCCCTTGCCTGGTTGATGCTACCGGATGAACAGAAACAGCCGGACTCGCCCCGGGAGCCGGATTTTTTGCCAGTTACTGTCGTCCAGCTCTCCCCGGTCAGTGACACTGTCAGCGTTGCATCCCCCGGTATCACCCAGGCCCGCTGGCCAACGCCGGTGGTAGCAGCAGTGGCTGGCCGGGTAGTGGAACTGCCCGATAACCTGAAGCCCGGAGTGATGGTTTCACGAAATCAGTTACTGACCCGGATACAGGCGGTGAATTACCAGGCCGAACTGGACCGTGCCGCCAGCCGCCTGGCCGAAGCGGAACTGGCCCTGGCTCGGGCAAGGCACGAACAAACCGTTGCCCTGCAGATTCCCAGGGCCAAAGCGCTAACCCCGCTGGCCCGCCATGAGCCCCAGGTCAATGCCGCTGAGGCGGAAACCCGGGCTGCTACTTCAGACTTACAGCAGGCCCGGCAGCAACTGCATGACACCGAGGTAAGAGCGCCTTTCCCGGCCATCATCCTGGAGCAAAAGGTGACGCCGGCAAAGTGGGTTCAGCCCGGTGAAGAGTTATTTCTGATCGCGGACAGCCGTTCGATTGATGTCCGGGTCGAACTCCCGGCAGACCTTTGGGCAAGGCTCGGGGAAGTCTACCCCGGCCTGCCAGCCAGGGTACAAAACCGACAGGGCACCGTCCTGCCGGCGAAAGTCCGTTATCTCAGCCCGACCCGGGATGAAAAGACCCGGCAGCGCAGCCTGGTACTGAAAGTCGCAGCCCCTTACCAGGGCGACCAGCCGCTGCTGCCCGATCAGCAGGTGCAGGTCATTTTCCCCGGGAAAGAGTATGCCCACGTTTTCCCCGTTCCCGCCTCCAGTGTGACAGACGACGGCCTGGTCTGGACCATTGATGAGCAGAACCGCTTACAGCCTGAAGCGGTTATCTCCCTGCACAATCCGGACAATGAAGTGGCCCTGGTGCAGTTTGTCAAGCAACCGGACGTAGACCGTCGTATTGTTCTCTATCCACTGGGCAGCATGCTGAAAGGTCAGAAAGTCACCCCTGAACTCAATACTGACGACAACGGAGCGGGCTTATGAAGTGGCTGACCCGCTGGTTCCTGGACAACCCGGTAGCCGCCAACCTGCTGGTATTCATGATCATCGCCGGCGGCGTGCTGTCCCTTGGCACCCTGCGGGTTGAGAGCTTCCCGCAGCTCCCGCCGTCACAACTGGTGGTTTCCGTGGCCTATCCCGGCGGCACCGCCCGCCAGGTAGACGACAGCATTACGCAACGGATAGAAGACGCCATCAGTTCTGTGGCAGGAATCGAGCGTATTTCCAGCACATCACAGCCCGGGCACGCTATGGTCAGGGTTCGCAAGACCACCGACACAAACCTCGACCGGCTGATCGAGGATGTGCGCAATGAGGTGGATGCCATTGCCGGTCTTCCGTCCAGGGCCGAGCGACCGGTGATTTACCGGGATGAATTCACCAACCTGGCCTCTTTTGTCATGGTCGCCGGAAACGTGCAGCCAGACGTACTGCAACAGGTGGCCAACCGGGTCGAGAGAGCCCTCTCCAGACACCCGCAGATATCAAAAATCAACAACCTCGGCAAACGTCAGCCACAGCTTATTATTGAGCCGGACCAGGACGAACTGCGCCGCTACGGACTGGGGGTCAGTGACCTGGCATCACGGATTCAACAGTGGTCACTGGAGTATCGCAGTGGTGAGCTGGATACCGCCCAGGGCAAAGTGCTGCTCCGAGGCGACGGCTATGCCGAAAACCTGACTGCCCTGCGCCAGTTGCCGGTGATCAATACCGGAGACACTTCCGTGACGCTGGGGCAGATCGCCGGGATTCGCCGAAGCTTTGCCGACGATGACTCGGTGGCAAGGTTCCAGGGAAAACCAGCCGTGGCGCTGATGATTTCCACCAGCCGAAAAGACAACCTGTTCGATGTCAGCAAGGCGGTGCAGCAAGTTCTGGCGGACATCAAGCCGACGCTGCCCGAAGCCATTCAGCTGGATGTCATGGCCGACATGTCTCCCTATATCGAAGACCAGCTGGGCCTGCTCGGAACCAACGCCTGGCAGGGGCTGGTGATCGTACTGGTGCTGCTGGGGCTGTTTCTCAATGTCAGGCTGGCGTTCTGGGTGGCAGTGGGCATCCCCATCTCGCTCTCCGGGGCTCTCTGGATCATGGGACTGCCCGGGCTGGACTACAGCATTAACGACATCACCCTGTTCGGCATGATACTGGTGCTGGGCATCCTGGTAGACGACGCTGTGGTGGTGGGAGAAAGCATCCATGAGGCACGACAGCGTGTCCAGAATCCGAAAGAAGCGGCCTGGAGCGGTGTGCAGTCAGTGGCCGTGGCTACCACTTTTGGCGCTCTGACGACCATCGCTGCCTTTTCGCCGATGCTCTGGATCAGGAACGAACTGGCGCAGATGCTGGCCGGTTTTTCCGCGGTAGTGATCCTTGCCCTGCTGTTCTCCCTGGTGGAAAGTAAGTTCATCCTTCCCTCTCATCTCGCCCAAGGGCTGACCCAGAAAAAAGCAAACCATCTTCCGGCCTGGTTATTAAAGCAGGCACAGGACTTCTGTACTCATGCCCTTGATTCGTTCTCCCGTCGTGTCTATCAGCCGACCCTGCGCTTCTCACTGCAGAATCCCATGGCCGTCCTGCTGATTTTCATCACGGTCATGATGATGACTGTCGGCCTGCTGAAAAAAGACGCGATCAGGACGGCATTCTTCCCGGAGATCCCCGGCCGCTACCTGACTGCGAAAGTAACTATGAACCGGGATGCTCCCATGCCCCTGACCATTGTCAATGCAGACCGACTGGAAACCGCCCTGGAAAGCACCAACCGGCAGCTGCAGCAAAAATACCGGCTGGGTGCCCCGCCGGTGGAACGGGTGATTACCGCCGTAGAACAGGCAGCGTCCATTGAAATCACCGCCGAGTTAACCACAGAATCTCTGCGGAAAATTCCCGGCAACACCCTGCTCAAGGTCTGGCAGGAACAGACTGGCCTGCTGGAAGGCAGCTATTCGGTTGCCTTTGCAGCGGCAGACAACACCGCCGGAGGTACTGCCCTGTCAGTGACGGCGATGGACCGGAAGCTTGCCAGGCAGGCGGCTAAAGCGCTCCGGGAAAAGCTTGCTGAACAGCCCGGTGTTCTGGATGTGTACGACGACGGCCAGGGTGGCAGAAGAGAACTCAGGCTCAGCCTGAACAGCCGCGGTCGGCAGCTGGGCCTGACCAAAGAGCAGCTGGCGATCCTGGTCGGAGGCGCTTTCGGCGAACTGGAGGTCAACCGCCTGATTGACCGGGGTGAAGATACCAAGATGATTGTCCGCTTAGCCAGGGAAAGCCGCAAGACCATGGAGCAGCTGATGCTGACGCCAGTATCCATTGGCGATGGTGCTTTTGTCGCCCTCGCCGATGTGGCGGATGTCAAGATGGAGCGACAGCCAGAAGCCATTTACCGCCGCAACCGGGATGAGGTGATTTCCGTTTACTGGCGACAGGATCGCACTGTGCTGGCACCGGAAAAAGTCTGGCGGAACCTGCAGAAAACGGCGGTGCCCGACATTGAACGACAGTATCCAGGCGTAAAGATTATGGCTGTGGGTGAGTTTGAAGAGATAACAGCGGTTCAGAGCGGCTTCAGGAAGGCCATGCTGCTGACGCTGCTGCTGATCTATGCGCTGCTGGCGATCCCTCTGAAGTCCTACTGGCAGCCACTGATCATTATGTCGGTGATTCCCTTTGGCTTTGTCGGCGCGATACTGGGCCATGGCCTTATGGGCCTGCCGGTCAGTCTGCTGTCACTGTTCGGCATGATGGCCATGACCGGCGTGGTGATCAATGATTCCCTGGTATTGATGACCCGTTTCAACCAGCTATACCGGGAAGGGATGCCAGTCAGGGAAGCGTTGTTTGAGGCGGGAAAATCCCGGCTGCGGGCGATCTTCCTGACTACTGTCACCACGGTCTGCGGCCTGCTGCCACTGCTCAGTGAAACCTCCGAACAGGCTCAGTACCTCAAGCCCGCGGCTGTTTCCCTGGCCTTTGGTGAACTGTTTGCCACGCCAGTGACGTTAATTCTGATTCCAATTCTGCTGGGCTTCGGTCGTTACCGCTCTGTCAGTGCTCAGGGCGAGAAGCTGACCCCAGTGCCTGAAGAGACAGTCCATTAAAAAAGTTCATGCCAAATTGCACGACTCTGGTTAAACTCTCTGTTCCCGGAGTTCGTGCGAGACAACGTGTGATCAGCGAAGAACAGGCCAACAGGCTGATTCCGGAGGAGCATCTCACCTCCTCACTCTCTCCCCTGTGGCGGAAGCGTTTCAGGCGTGCTATTGACTACCTTCACGATACACTGGAACAAAACCCGCCCCCTTCCTGGGACGAGGTGGCTGCCCACGCGGCTATATCGCCGTATCACTTTCACCGGATGTTCCGCCTGATCTTCCAGGAACCTCCCGGCCAGTATCTTCGTCGAATGCGTCTGCAGGAAGTCATCTTCAGCCTGATCAACCGACCTAAAGCAGCGGTGACGGAAATAGCGCTTGAGTGCGGATTCTCTTCGTCACAGTCCCTGGCCAAAGCTCTGAGACGTGAGCTGAACACATCGGCAAAAACGATACGGGCAGATTATCTGGAGAAAGGCTGGCAAGAAGTGGAAGCTCTGCTTAATCAGCTGGGGCAGCCTGGTTCCGATTCTGACAGTCACCTTGAAAGCACCATGACGGAAAGCCTCGGCTTCCAGATTGTGGAGTTGCCGGAGCGCTACCTGTCGGTCCAGCCCTATCCGTTATCAGAGGGCATGACGGAAAAGCTGTTGGAGTCTATCGGTGATGGCGACATTTTTGCCCTGATCCCGACACAGGATACCGACAAGCCGGCAGCGAAGCAGGAGTATCTGATGGGTCAGGAAGTTTCCGCGCCGTCGCAGGCCAACCTGGTTGTGTCGGCAGGCCGGTACCTCAGTTGTACCGTCAAGCTGAACAATATCGTGGCCTATGCTGCAGTCTGGGATGCCCTGTACAACCACCTTCTTTCTGAATACCTGCAACCTGCCCCCGATGGTTATGTCGTGGAAGTCCTACATCAGAACGATGAGTGTGACTCCGATATTGTCGAAGTGACCTTCAGCCTGGCACTTGATGAACTATAGTCGTCTCAAGTGCCTCAGTGACGACTTCCGGGGAATACATGCTTGCTATTCGGCTCTTTCAAATACCCTTCATTCCTTACCTTCCCTGGGCTATTGTTATAACCAGTCTGTTAATAGCATTGCTCTCGAACCACCCTGAGTAATTGCCTGCTGTTTTTCTAACCCGGATGTTTCATAAACTTCCCCAGCTATCGCGCAAAACCTTGTCGTCTCAGGGAATTTGGTGAGGGAGCGCCGTACCGGGGAGTACGGTCGACCGAGCCAAACTTTCCTGGGGCGGCAAGGGGCAAGCGAGAGTTGGGAGCATGTTTATGAAACATCCGGGC
>JBPCXN010000034.1:0-5737 GCA_051008495.1 Endozoicomonas sp.
GAAGTCGGAAGTCGGAAGTCGGAAGTCGGAAGTCGGAAGTCGGAAGTCGGAAGTCGGAAGTCGGAAGTCGGAAGTCGGAAGTTGGAAGTCGGAAGTCGGAAGTTGGAAGTTGGAAGTCGGTAATTGAAGTTGGAAGGGCGGGTGCGAGTCAATATTGGCTTTATGAGTCGCAGTATCTTAATCCGACGTAGGCCAGCAACAAATACAGAGCGATTGGTGGTTATGGGATTGTCGGATTACGGGAATGTGGATCAACAGTCGGTTCGCATTTTTTGACAGAAACGCCGAATTCAGCCGTAGGTCGGATTAGAATCGCAGATTCGTAATCCGACATATCCCAACAAACAGTTCAGCATTAAGATGATGGAAACGTCGGATTACGAGCAAAGCCCTAATCCGACCTACGCCACTGCATCAGCAGTATCCTGCTCTGCCTCATGACGAATCCTGACTGCTTTCAAAGCCGCTTCCGGATATCTGCCAGAACCTCAGCCGCAGGAAGGCCACTATCCTGATCCTCTCCGTAGGCTTCCAGACGCTTATCCAGTTCAGCTTTTTGCTGCGCTGTTAAAGGTAATAATTCTTCCTGGTTGGCAGCAATGCTGTCCCAGATATCCTGGACCAGCTCGATCCGCTCTTTGACAGGCAAGTCCTGAAATTTATTTTGCATAGTCACTCCAACCGCCTGAGATAACCCAGTGTAACCCAAACTGCCATGAGCGGCTCTTTATGGGAAGAGTGCAGCTCACCCCGAACCATGAAAATGACCACAGAGCACGGATAATCTGCATTTTCATAGTAAAATAAGTGGCGCAGTAGAAATTTGAATGGAAACCGTCGCAGGTCGGATTAGAAGCGCCGATTCGCAATCCGACTCTGGGCCAGCAAGCAGCTGCACTGTACCCCAAACGAGCTACAGTGGTGATGTATGGAACAATATGACATATAGAGGTACAAGAGATGAGCAAAAGCGCAGTGGTCAGAGCCCGAATTGAACCAGAGTTAAAAGAACATGCTGAAGCGGTATTCAGAGAGCTGGGGTTAAATACCACGCAGGCCATTACCCTTTTCTATAAACAGGTAGGGCTATGCAGGGGTTTGCCTTTTGATGTTCGCATACCCAATGACGAAACCCTGAAAACCTTTGAAGACACAGACAAAGGTATAGGCTTAACTCATTATGAAAATGCCCAGGATATGTACGATGACCTGGGTATTTGAAGATGCTGAAACCAGTCAGTACCCAGCAGTTTAAGAGGGACGTTAAAAAGGCAAAGAAACAAGGTAAGGATTGCTCAAAATTAAAGGAAGTCACTGGCCGGCTCATAGAAGAAAAGCCACTTGCGGAAAAATATAAAGACCACTCTTTGACCGGAAACTATAAAGGTCGCAGGGAATGCCATATAAGTACCTAACCAATTGCATTCGCATATTCTGGGCGGCGGCTTTTTCCAGCCTTCTGCGTTCCAACTCTGGTTACGTAGCTAAGGCTACGCGCCCGGCGTTGCGCCTTGAAGGCTGAAAAAATCCACTCGCCAGAATATTGCGAAGCAATTGCCCAGGTACTTAGAGCCAGACTGGTTATTGATCTACGCAGTGAACGGTGATGGAATCTTCTTCGAACGATCAGGTTCACATTCTGAATTGTTTAAGTAGCCACATAGCCTCGGTTAACGGAAAGCTGAAAACCAGGTGGGGATTAACAGTGAAGCCTGGAAAGGATGCTTTCTCACCCCATGCTCCTGCGTGAGAGCAGTAGAGTGCTTGCTCTTCAATTGTGAGGTCGTTGAAACGTATCGTTTGCAACCGTAGGTCGGATTAGAATCGCAGATTCGTAATCCGACATATCCCAACAAACAGTTCAGCATTAAGATGATGGAAACGTCGGATTACGGGCAAAGCCCTAATCCGACCTACGCCACTGGAGCGCCGGGCAGGTATTCCCACGCGGGAGCGTGGGAATGAGTCAAAGAGCATTCCGAGTCATGGTTGCATTGGCGTTTCCGTTAAAACCTGTGGCAGTGACTGTATAACAACTGGCCAGGGTGCCACCGGTACAGGCAGCTACTACATATATAAACTCATTGTTATCACCCTCGGGTCGCCAGCCAATTGTATTTGGCAGGGTAGCCACATCCGTGCCCGGCTTATATGTACCGGCAAAATACACGCCATTCTGAAGACGATATTGCTCCTGAAAAATAATCATGGTTCGGATATTATGTTGGGCAACACGGTTTTCAGATGTTGCAACATAGCCTTCATACATTGGTAGAGCCACTGTCGTAAGAATTCCAATAATCGCAACGGCAATCAATAATTCGACAAGAGTGAAGCCAATATTTTTTTTCATAATGGTCGGCAATACTGAACGCTTAGCATGCGTTCCCACGCAGAAGCGTGGGAACGGGCTTTACGAGGCAACGAGCTAATGGAAACTGTACTGACGGCGCAGTTTGACCTGTAGCCTTTGCGTCTACTGTATAAGTACCGGCTTTAGGGCAATAAGGACTAGCTCCTGGAAGGTTTCCTGCAGTCGTTACAATGAGAACCTTTCCATCTCCTACTGTTCCAGTAGCCGCTGTACTATATACACCCGATGCAGAGCTATTTAGCTCAGGAAGTATTTCCTTGCATAAAGACGGGTTAGATAGTCCTTTGGTAAACTCAGATTTAATTAATGCGCCCGCCGCTTGCTGATTCCGTTTAGCAGCACCTATTTCAGTAGTAGACACATAATTTTGATAGGCTGGAATAGCTACAGCTGCCAAAATACCAACGATTGCCACAGCAATCATCAATTCAATAAGAGTAAAACCAGATTGTTTTTGCATGAGTTCCCCCTGAGGACTTCATTATTCTTTTATAATTCCAGCGTTGCCTACTATCCAGAAACCAGTTTCCAGATACTAGACGGCCTTCGTCTTCTTCACCCGCCACCGAAACTTCCCAAGCAGATATTGCCTATCCATATGCCCAGGGCTGCGTTCGATGATCGGGTTGCCGTCGTCCTGACGTCGCTCCTTTATATTGCAAATTGCCAACTGCCAACTGCCAACTTCCAACTTCCAACTGCCAACTGAAGTGTGACACAGGTCACAACATAAGCGCAAATCCTTACTCGGTAAGATAAACCCGCAGGATTAAAATGCAACCCCTGTTGTATGAAATTTTGTGGAAAGTCGCATTTTTTCAGGTTTTTCTGGCGAAGTTGGACGTTGGAAGTTGGAAGTTGGAAGTTGGAAGTTGGAAGTTGGAAGTTGGAAGTTGGAAGTTGGAAGTCGGAAGTCGGAAGTCGGAAGTCGGAAGTCGGAAGTCGGAAGTCGGAAGTCGGAAGTCGGAAGTCGGAAGTCGGAAGTCGGAAGTCGGAAGTCGGAAATCCGAAAGCGGAAAGCGGAAAGCGGAAAGCGGAAAGCGGAAAGCGGAAAGCGGAAAGCGGAAAGCGGAAAGCGGAAAGCGAACATCATGAGCGCTGCGCCAAAAGCGTGGTGATCATCCGCTCCAATTTGTCAAAGCGAGAATTGACCGATTGTTCCATCTGATCAAAGCGGGATTCCAGTCTGCCCATACGCCCTTCCAGTTTGTCCAGGCGCTCTTCGAACCTGTCCATACGGGCGTCCTGCTGGGCAAAGCGAGCGTCGATCTCATCGAACTTCTGCAGCACCACCTCACGAAATGACAGCTGCTCTTTCAGGAGCATGTCCAGGGTTTCATGGTTGGCCTGAATCACTTTTTTCAAGTCCTGCATATCGTTCTCCAGAACCTCTACCCGTTGCGCCAGCAACATACTGCTCGCCCACTGTAACTGTTATTTTGAATTCGACAGACCCATCGGTTAGCAGAACCCCCTCAGCCTGCCAGATCAACGCTCTTGAAGTCGTTTTCCGTTTTCCGTTTTCCGCTTTCCGTCGCATGAGAACGAAGAGCGGACTTCGGACTTCGGACTTCGGAAAGCGAAAAGCGAAAAGCGAAAAGCGAAAAGCGACCTACAAAACCTCCAGCCCGGAAGCTTTAAAGTGAGCATAAACAGGCTGCCCCACAGCAAGCTCCAGCTGATCGACGGATTTTCGGGTCACCAGCGCCAGCAGGCTTTGCCCCTCTGAATCGCCTGACAGGCTCAGTGTCAGCAATATATGCCGGGCTCCAGATTCAGCCATGCTGTCAACCACCACCGGCAGGCGGTTCTGGACACTGGTGCAGTGGATATCTTCCAGCACAATACTCACTTCATGGGCGGGCAGCACCATACGCACAGACTGCCCTGGCGCTTTGTCCAGCCTGTGAACGACCAGGGTACTGTCGTTCAGACTCAGTTCGGTCAAGGGGTATCCGGGATCATGCCGGGCGATCCGGGCTTCCAGCACCGACAGCGGGGTTGCTTCGCCATCGACGGCATCTGTCGATCGATTGATCAGTGCACGACAACTGCCTTTCTCCAGCACCCGCCCTTCCTGCAGTAACAGCAGATGATCAGCCAGCCGGGCCAGTTCTTCATGGCCGTGGCTGACCATCACCACCGGAATGCCAAAGTGCCGATGCACCTCCCGCAGGCAGGGCATCAGCGCCAGTTTAGAACGCCAGTCCAGCGAAGCCAGGGGCTCATCCATCAACAGCAGGGACGGTGCATTTAGCAGAGTGCGGGCGATAGCCACGCGCTGTTTTTCACCACCCGACAGTTTGCTGATACTGCGAGTCAGAAGATGCTCTATGCCGGTCTGATTAATCACGTCGTCCCAGTCCGGAGCATGCTGATCTGCTGCCGCCCGTTTTGCCGAAAACTGCAGGTTTCCGCGCACATCCAGGTGCGGAAACAGCCGTGCTTCCTGGAAGATATAACCGATCCGTCGTTTTTCTGGCGGGATAAACAGCCCCTGGTTGCTGTCCTGCCAGAGTTGACCATTACAGCTCACCCGCCCATGGGCCTGTTTTTCCAGACCGGCCAGCCCGCGCAGCAATGATGTCTTACCACAGCCGGAAGGTCCCATAATGCCCCAGATGCCATCCAGAGGCAGAGACTCGGATACCTGTATGTCAAACCGGTCCCGGGGCAGATGCAGATCAAACTCTAAAGTCATGCTTCTTTCCCCCGTTTTCGATCAATGCTGTACAACACCACCAATAAAACCATGGCAAACACCAGCAATCCGCCAGCCATGGCATGAGCTTCGGCAAACTGGTGGGTTTCCACGGCATCGAACAGGGCGATGGACAGCACCTGGGTTTCCCCGGGGATATTGCCGCCGATCATCAGCACCACACCGAACTCACCGACGGTATGGGCAAAGCCCATGCAGGCGGCCAGCAGTAACGCTCGATGGGTATTGGGCAGGATAATATTGATAAACCGGTCTACCGGCCCGGCACCAAGCATGGCCGCCGCTTCCAGCAAACCATGATCGAGCTGCTCAAAGGCACGCTGCAGTGGTTGTACGACAAACGGCAGAGAATAGATAACCGAAGCAATCACCAGACCATTGAAGCTGAAAGCCAGGGTGGTGCCGGTCAGTTCAAACCAGAGCCGTCCCAGGGGGTTGTTGGGGGAAAACGCCAGCAGCAGATAAAAGCCCAGCACCGTCGGTGGCAGCACCATGGGCAGGCCAACCAGTGCTTCGATCACCGGGCGCACCCGGCTTTTCATCACCGACAGCTGCCAGGCCAGGGGAATGCCCAGCAGCATCAGAATCAGGGTGGTGACGGCCGCCAGTTTTACGGTCAGCCAGACAGCGGCGGTCAGCAT
>JBPCXN010000035.1:0-54420 GCA_051008495.1 Endozoicomonas sp.
CACTTTGCCAGACCGCACAGCCATAGAGCTCCGCGACATTGAGATCAACCTGGACATCGACAGTTTCAGCTGGCAACTGCAGGGTGAAATCTGGGGAGCCGCCAGCCTGGCGATGGTCGAACCTGACAGCAGTGGGCCGAAGCAAGTGGAAGTGGACATCAACGGTTGGGTGTGGGTGTTTATCATCGAGCGATACTCGAGTCATCGCGTATTCGCAAAAGAGCGATACACCGTTTACGGAACCAGCCGCACCCAGCTGCTCGCAGCGCCTTATGCACCATTGCGCAGCAAGTCCAGCAGCAGTGATATCAACGCGAAGCAAGCCATCACCGAGGAACTATTGAATACTGGTTTCACCGCTGAATATCCCAGTCTGGACGACTACGATACGCCCGACTGGATCATCCCAGGCGGCAGCTTCAGCTACCAGAATCAGACCGCCATGCAGGTGGTGGCAAAGATCGCCAGCACTGCGGGCTCAGTGATCATTCCGGCCATGGACACGGATACCCTCAGCATCCAGCCTCGATACCCATCCAGCCCATGGGCATGGGATGCAGCGACGATGGACAACATCATCCCCGCCAGCATGGTGATCAGCCTCAGCGCCAGCTGGCGACCGGAACCGGAATACAATGCCGTTTATGTTTCCGGCACCCATGCAGGCGTCGCCGTCAATGTGAAGCGAATCGGCACCGCAGGCAATGAGTCGGCACCAGACATCCTGGAAGACTGGCTGACCGAGACACAAGTGAACACCGAGCGCGGCCGCAATGAGCTGGCCAAAGGTGGCCACCAGGGCGTCATCACCCTGGAGCTGCCGCTGACGGATTCTGTCACAGCACCCGGGCTGGTGGTACCAGGCAGGCTGGTGGAAGTACAGGACACTCTTCATGGAACGAGCGGCGACTGGCGAGCTCTATGTCTGAGCGTAAGCATCACGGTAAGCAATGGAAGCGTCATGCAGAGTGTTGAGCTTGAGCGCCACTACTGAACAGGAGAATGAACATGGCCACTACCAACATCTGGCAGCAGTTCAAATCGTTGATCCCGGAAGGTGCAAGAACCGTCGTCACCGTTAGCAATAACAATGGCAACGGAACCAGTACTGTCACCCTTAGGGATGGAACCACCATGACCGTCCAGGGAGAGAGTGTGGCAGCCGGGAACAAAGCCCTTGTGGAAGGGGGAACCATCAAGACCCAGGTGCCGGATTTGCCGAGTTATGAGTCCACTGTCTGAAGTCAGCCGTCGGATGGCTTGGGGCATTTTTGGGGCTTTTTGAGGGGGATTCTAGGGGTATCGAAGGGGCTTGGGGCAGTTTGGGGCGTTGTGCGATCTTTGAAAAAGTATAAGTATTTCAATGTGTTAGCTGTAAAAAAAGAAGGGTGGCGCAATTATGCGCCACTTTTAGCCCTGTGAACTCAGTATTCTCACTCTTGACTTATCACACGTGTGACAACCACTCCGGATACTTATCCCGCTTGCCGGTCACCTGGTCGAAATACATCTGCTGCAGCTTTTCCGTAACCGGGCCCCGCTGACCGCTGCCGATAGTCCGGCTATCGTGTTCCCGGATTGGTAGAACTTCGGCGGCTGTACCTGTGAAGAACGCTTCCCGGGCGATGTAGACCTCATCCCGGGTGATGCGCTTCTCACGAACTTCAATCCCCAGCTCTTTGGCGAACTGGATGATGGTATCCCGCGTGATGCCTTCCAGGCAGGAAGTCAGCTCAGGGGTGTAGAGAATACCATCGTCCTTGAGGATGAAGATATTCTCACCACTGCCTTCTGCCACATACCCTTCGTTGTCCAGCAGCAGGGCTTCTTCACAGCCACTGTCCAGCGCTTCCCGCAGAGCCAGCATGGAATTCATGTAATTGCCATTGGCTTTGGCCTTGCACATGGTGATGTTGACATGGTGACGGGTATAGGACGATGTGCGGATCTTGATACCCTTGTCACGGGCTTCCGGGTCCATATAAGAAGGCCATTCCCAGGCCGCTACGATACAGTGCAGCTTCAGGCCCTCAGCACGCAGGCCCATACCTTCCGAGCCCATAAAGCACATGGGGCGCAGGTAGCAGGAATCCAGGTTATTCTCCCGGATTACCTGTTTCTGGGCTTCCAGAATTTCTTCCGGGCTGTAGGGAATCTTGAGGCCAAGAATATGAGCGCTGCGGAACAGCCGGTCAGTGTGTTCTTTTAATCGGAAAATGGCTGGGCCATCAGCAGTGTTATAGGCCCTGACGCCTTCAAAGACGCCCATGCCATAGTGCAGAGTGTGTGTAAGAACATGGGTCTTTGCTTCTCGCCAGGGAACCAGTTCTCCGTCAAACCAGATAACGCCATCTCTATCGGCGAAGGACATGCGAAAACTCCCGGAGTATCCGGCACGCTGGCTTCAGGCCGATAAATTGGCTGTGCCAGCGGCTGTTATGGTTGTGATTTGATTTATTGACCCCGAATCAGCCGTTCGATTTATTGTCCGGCTTCTCGACCTCAAGAGACAAGAATGGTGCGCTTGTCCGGTTTGATCAAGTCGGGTGAGCTATCGCTGTTGTGCAACGATTGTCCAGTCACAGTCTCCCCTTGGCTGTAATCTGGAGCATGCATGGCGGTATTGGATCATACTTTCGGAAATATGCCAAAAACTGCGCTTACAACCATGCAGGCTTAGCTCTCTTTCTCCCCATCACCCAGGCACTGACTCCATAAATCCATGACCTGAGTCCTGAAAGGCTCAACCAGTTCGTACCGGACAAAAGACCGCTCATTCTGGAAAGCCCTTGAATGAGTAGCTTTCCTCAGGAATTTGTAGGCTTGCCGGAGCTGGTAGCCTTGATCCGGGTTCAGCAGGCCGACACTTTCCAGGGATTCAGAAATGCGTATATTGTCCGGGTATTCAGTGATTTCCGGGTGTTTGTGGGCATGAGCCAGCACGGCGTACTGCATCATGAATTCGATATCGACAATGCCGCCTTTGTCGTGTTTCAGGTGGAACAGCGGATTGCCCTGTTCATCATTCTTTTTCGAGCCCAGGTGGTCGCGCATCTTTTTCCGCATGGAAATCACGTTTTCGCAAAGTTTTAGAATATCCCGTGGCTGGCAGAGAATCTGTTTGCGCAGGGACTCGAAGCTGGTGATCAGAGCCTTGTCACCCGCCACCGCCCGGGCCCGAACCAGCGCCTGGTGTTCCCAGGTCCAGGCATCGTTGTGCTGATATTTGGCGAATGAGCTGAATGAACTCACCAGCAGTCCGGAAGCGCCGGAAGGCCTCAGTCTCATGTCGGCTTCGTATAACCTGCCTGATGTCGTATGTGTCGAGAGAATATGGATGATGCGCTGACCGAGGCGTGTAAAAAACGAATTGCTGTCCAATGGGCGGGGGCCGTCAGTTTCTTTATTGTTGGCGCCATTATGGACGAACACCAGGTCAAGGTCTGACCCCGGGCCCAGCTCAATGCCACCGAGTTTGCCGTAGCCGATGACGATAAAACCAGGGTTACAGGGTGCTCCATCGGTTTGTACAGGACGACCATGGCGCTCAGTCAGAGTCCTCCAGGCAATATCTACTACTTGCTCCAGCAGGACTTCGGCGATCCAGGTCAGGTAATCGCTCTTTTTCATCAGCGGCAGACTGCCTGTAACCTGAGCCGCAGCAACCCGAAGGACATGGGCCATTTTAAAGTGGCGCAAAGCCTCCATTTGGGTTTCCAGGTCATCTTCCGGGATATGGGCTAGCTGTTGCCGCAGATCATCAGTCAGTTCCTCCCGGTTCGGTGGTGTATAAAGGTCGCCAATGTTCAGGAATTCATCCAGCAGGGCCGGATGCCTGGCAATCTGTTCGGCAATCCATGGGCTCGCTGTGCACAGCTTGCATAGGTGTTCGAGAGCTGCAGGATTCTCAATCAGGAGAACCAGGTAGGCGGTTCGGCGAAGAACACTTTCCACGAGGGGCAGCAGTCGTATCAGACAGATGTCGGGTTCACCGGTCTGGGCTATCTTCTCCAGTAGTACTGGCATGAAGGTGTCTACCCGATCCCGGCTTTGCCGACGGACTCGGTTGAAAGCTTTACCATCCCGCAAAGTGATCAGGCGATCTCTAGAGTCATGTTGTCTGAAACCTTTCCGTTGGAACAACTCAATCTCTTCTTCAGACGACAGTTGTCCCTCCCAGAATGAGTGCCAGTTTTCAGGAGCGGCTTCTTTGGGTTCTACTTCTTCAGTGTCGGTGATGACCTGGTCAAAATGCTCTATCACTGTGTCACGATGGCGATTCAGGGTGTCCAGCAATTCAGCATTGTTCTCATGACCCATACTGATCGCCAGTCTTTCCAGGGGTTCACTGTCAGAGGGAAGCTGCTGGGTTTGTTTATCATCAACCGCCTGGATCGCGTGTTCCAGGTTACGGAGATAAATATAAGCTTCTCTGAGCTCGGAAGTCACAGCAGCGGGCAGGTATCCGGATTTTTTCAGAGTTTCCAGCACATTCAGCAGCGCCTTGTTCTGCAGGCTGCGATCTCTGCCGCCGTGAATCAGTTGAAAAGACTGGACGATAAACTCGATTTCCCGGATACCGCCAGGCCCGAGCTTGATGTTGTTCTCCATGCCCTTGCGTTTGACTTCCCGCTGGATAAGAAGCTTCATGTCTCTGAGAGCCGAGATGGCGCCAAAGTCGATGTACTTGCGGAAAGTGAAAGGTTTCAGGGTTTCCAGCAGGCGTTCGCCTTCACTGATGTCTCCGGCAATGGCCCGGGCCTTGATCATGGCGTAACGCTCCCAGTCGCGGCCCTGATCCTGGTAATATTGCTCCATAGCCGAGAAACTCATGGCCAGTGCACCGCTGTTGCCATAAGGCCGAAGACGCATATCAACCCTGAACACAAAACCGTCAGCGGTTTTGCTGTCCAGCACCTTGATCAGTCTCTGTCCCAGGCGAATGAAAAACACCTGGTTGTCCAGTGCACGACGACCGCCTTCGGTCTCTCCTTTACAGGGGTAGGTGAACATCAGGTCTATATCAGACGACAGATTGAGTTCATTGGCTCCCAGCTTGCCCATACCGAGCACTACCAGCTGTTGAGGCAGGCATTGTTGACTGGCAGTGCCATTGTGATTATCCAGAACGCCCATAGGTGTTCCGAGATTCTTGCAGGAATCCCTGTAGAGCCAGGTCAGCGATTTGTCGACACAGGCATCAGCCATGGCTGACAGGTCTGCTGTTGTTTCTTCGAGCGTGGCCAGCCGGTTCAGGTCTCTCCAGATAATCCTGACCATTTCCCGGTTGCGGTACACCCTGAGTTCCCGCATCAGTTCATCTTCATTTTCTGCATTCCCCACAAGCTCTGACAAATGCTTGTCATGCAAGTGAGGCATACTTTGGTGCAGGCTCCGAGGTTGGTCATGGAGAGCGAATACCAGATCGGGCTGCCGCAGGCACTGCTGTGCTGCAAAGTCGCTGCCAGCCCATGTCTTGCCCAGTTGTTTCAGGAATTCATCGTTCAGCTCGGGAACCCGTGAACCCAGGTAATTTTCTTCGCAGGCGTCCAGGAATTGCTGCCAGTACGCCTGCAGTGAGGCAGTGAGGAAGGCGGGGAGGGTTTCGCTGAACACCATGAGAAGGTTCTCTCTATTATGGAAAGCCGATGCGGCATTCCGCTGGGGTGGCACTTTCCGCCCGGTGGTCGTAAGGAGCGGAGTGGTACGTTGATTCTAACTGAATGGGCGAATCTGGGCACCTGTGCGACAGAAAGCTTATATTAATGAGAAGATTGTTGCGGTTTTGTAAATTTACTACACAAAAGCACTGGTACTGATAGCGGAAATTGCTTATCTTGTAGTTATATTACATCGAACTGATAGCATGTTCCGGAAGGTTTAAAGATTCCCGGGTAAGCCTGCTGACAGGTCTGAAATCAGTGTCGGGCTATCTAGGAGCCTGACCGAGAATAGACAGGTCGGCCTAAAATCCAGAAAGAACGGCCAAACTTTCCGATAAATTCGATTGAATAGGCCCACTATTCGCACGAATTGATCGAAAAATTTGACTCGTTCTACTGAGTTTTAATCTCGACCGCTATTCTCGGTCAGGCTCCTAGCCCAAAACCACAGTCAGGAATAGCAAGCGGTCTGCCGAAAACAAGCCTGGACTATTCTTCAGAATACTCGCAGACACTGTGGTCGCCTCAAGGCTCTGATCGATTCCACCTGCCAAGGGGAGATGGGGAATCCAGGGCTTTTTTGATACACGCTCAGTTACGCCATACACCCCCCTCACTATCTCGGAGCCGAGTTATATGCATGACATTGATCCCATCGAAACCCAGGAGTGGCTCGACGCCCTGGATTCAGTACTGGAAAAGGAAGGGGAAGACAGGGCACACTTCCTGATGACCCGTCTTTCCCAGCACGCGAGGGGAAAAGGCACTCAGTTGCCCTATGCGATCACCACGCCATACCGCAACACCATTCCGCTTGAAAAAGAGGCGAGAATGCCCGGTGACCTGTTCATGGAGCGCAGGATTCGCTCACTGGTGCGCTGGAACGCCTTGGCCATGGTGATGCGCGCCAACCAGAAAGACAGTTCTCTGGGAGGGCATATCTCGTCCTTTGCTTCCAGTGCCACCCTTTATGATATTGGCTACAACTATTTCTTCCATGGTCATGAGAGCGATCGTGAAGGAGATCTGGTTTACTACCAGGGGCATGTTGCTCCAGGTATTTATGCACGGGCTTTCCTGGAAGGTCGTCTGAACGAAGACCAGCTGAACAGTTTCCGCCAGGAAGTGGATGGCAAAGGCCTGTCCTCTTATCCACACCCCTGGCTGATGCCCGACTTCTGGCAGTTCCCGACTGTCTCCATGGGGCTGGGGCCATTGCAGGCCATCTATCAGGCACACTTTATGAAGTACCTGATTAACCGTGAAATGGCACCGGACCAGCATCGCAAGGTCTGGGCCTTCCTGGGTGACGGAGAGATGGACGAGCCGGAGTCCCTGGGGGCTATCTCACTGGCTGGCCGGGAGAACCTCGATAACCTGATTTTCGTGGTGAACTGTAACCTGCAGCGCCTGGATGGCCCGGTGCGGGGCAACGGTAAAATCATCCAGGAACTGGAAGGCGTGTTCCGCGGCGCCGGCTGGAATGTCATCAAGGTTGCCTGGGGGCGTCACTGGGACCCATTGTTCGCTCAGGACAAGGACGGCATGCTGCAGAAGCTGATGGATGAAGCTGTGGACGGTGACTATCAGAACTGCAAAGCCAAGGGCGGTGGCTGGACCCGTGAGAACTTCTTTGGCCGCTACCCTGAAACGAAGAAAATGGTTGAGCATCTGTCCGACGAGGATATCTGGCGCTTGAATCGTGGCGGTCACGACCCCTACAAGGTGTACGCCGCTTATCATGAGGCAGTGAACACTACTGGCAAACCTACCGTCATCCTGGCCAAGACCGTTAAAGGCTATGGCACAGGTGCAACCGGTGAGGCCTCCAACGTCAGCCACAACGTTAAGAAGCTACCGATTGAAGACCTGAAACAGTTCCGTGATCGCTTTGACCTGCCCATCAAGGATGAAGACCTGCCGAGCCTGCCTTACTTCAAGCCGGACCAGGATAGCCCGGAAATGGTTTATATGCGCAAGCATCGGGAGAAGCTCGGTGGGTTTATCCCTCAGCGCAGGCAGAAGAGCGATGTGACACTGCAGATTCCAGACTTGAAAACCCTGGAACCGGTTCTGAAAGGCAGCGGTGAACGGGAAATTTCCACCACCATGGCTTATGTGCGCGTTCTGGCGGCACTGGCCAAGGACAAAGGTATCGGCAAGCACATCGTGCCGATCATTCCGGATGAGGCCCGAACCTTTGGTATGGAAGGTATGTTCCGACAGCTGGGCATCTACTCCGCCGAAGGCCAGAAGTATGAGCCGGTGGATTCTGACCAGGTGATGTTCTACAAGGAATCCAAAACTGGCCAGATCCTTGAAGAAGGCATCAACGAAGCGGGCGCACATGCCGCCTGGATTGCAGCGGCCACATCCTACAGCAACAACAATGTGCCGATGATTCCGTTCTATGCCTTCTATTCCATGTTTGGTTTCCAGCGCACCGGCGACCTGGCCTGGGCCGCTGGAGACATTCAGGCTCGTGGATTTCTGATTGGTGCGACTTCCGGACGCACCTCTCTGAACGGAGAAGGCTTGCAACACCAGGATGGCCACAGCCATGTTCTGGCTTCCACAGTGCCGAACTGCCTCAGCTATGACCCCACCTATGGCTATGAACTGGCGGTGATTATTCACGACGGCTTGACGCGTATGTACGGCGATCGTGAAAGCATCTGGTACTACATCACCACGATGAACGAAGCTTACAGACAGCCTGCCATGCCGGAAGGCGATCATATCCGGGAAGGTATTGTGAAAGGGCTCTACTGTCTGGAAGAAAACTCCAGGGACGATTCAGATAGCAAGAACCTGAAAGTTCAGCTCATGGGTTGTGGCACTATTCTTGAGGAAGTCCGCGCCGCCGCCGATATCCTGCGCAAGGAATTCCAGGTGGAGTCCGATATCTGGAGCGCCACAAGCTTCAATGAGTTGCGTCGAGAGGGTCTGGCGACGGATCGTGAAAATATGCTGAACCCTGCTGATGCCCCCAAGCAGTCCTGGGTCGAAAAACAGTTCAGTGATCGTCAGGGGCCGGTGATTGCCGCCACGGATTACATGAAGATTTATGCTGACCAGATCCGCGATTATGTACCCGGAACGTATATAACACTGGGTACCGATGGCTTCGGTCGTTCCGATACCCGGGAGAAACTGCGTGAATTCTTTGAAGTGGATCGTTACTTCGTTGTTGTCGCCGCCCTCTACGGACTGGTAAAAGACGGCAAACTGGAAGCTTCGGTCGTGACTGAAGCAATCAGGAAGTTCAACATCGATCCGCAGAAAGCCAACCCGCTGTACTGCTGAGTTTTGTATGGTCCATGAGTACTCCGATTGCCTGCATATGATATGTTCAGTGGGCCGTAAAGTGGTCATATGCAAGGCAGGCTTGTGCAGACGTAGCCATCTACGTCAATCAAGACTAACGCTGTCAGATGGCCACTTTACGGCTCACCCGGAGGGCTCAAGCCAGAGCGTCCATCTCTGCGTTACAGCTGCACAGAAATACATCAAGTATTCCTGCACAGCTGTGCCTTGACCTGAACGCTCTGGCTTGAGCTGAACATATTATATACAGGCAAACGGAGTACTAGGCCGGGCTTCATGCTGAAAGGTATTACGAATGAGTGACGAGATCATAAAAGTTCCCGACATTGGCAGCGGCAGTGCAGAAGTCATAGAGATCTGTGTCGGTCCGGGGGATACGGTTGATGCCGAAGACTCCCTGATTGTCCTGGAGTCCGATAAGGCCACCATGGAAGTGCCGGCGCCACGAAGTGGCAAAATCATTGAAGTGCTGCTGAAAGTAGGCGACAGTGTTTCTGAAGGTGACGATCTGTTGAAAATGGCAGCAGGTGAAGCAGCAGCGGAAGAACCCGTCGCTGAACCTGAAACTGCTGAGCAGTCGGCCCCTGCTGCTGAAACTGCTCCAGAGCCTGTAGCTTCAGCACCAGCAGAAAAACGCCTTGAAGATGTACTGGTGCCAGACTTGGGTGCAGAGAGTGTTCCGGTCATTGAGATTTGCGTGGCAGTAGGCGACGAAGTGTCTGTTGATGACTCTCTGATAGTGCTGGAGTCTGATAAAGCCACGATGGAAGTTCCTTCTCCTGCCAACGGTGTGGTCAAAGAGATCACCGTCAAAGAAGGCGATGAGCTGAGTCAGGGAGATCTGATTCTGAAGCTTGAAGTATCCGAAGGGGGCGCCTCTCCCGCACCTGCTGCAGAACAGGCAGCGCCAGCTGCTCAGAAAGCTCCAGCCAAAGCGCCGGAACCAGTCAAACCTGCTAAAGCAGAAGTTGCTAAACCAGCAGCTCCCCAGAAAGACCTGGTGGCGCTGGAAACCGCCAACAAGAGTTTCCATGCCGGTCCGGCGGTTCGCAAACTGGCCCGTAAATTTGGTGTGGATCTGCAGCTGGTCAAAGGCTCCGGTCCCCGTACCCGTATTCTGAAAGAAGACGTTCAGGGTTACGTCAAAGCTAAACTGAAAGAAGCTAGTCAGCCTCAGCCTATGAGTGGTACAGGCATTCCCCAGGTACCAGCTGTTGATTTCAGCAAGTGGGGCGAGATTGAGGAAGTTGCGCTGAACCGGCTGCGCAAGGTGGCCGCTCAGAACTTCCAACGCTCCTGGCTGAATGTTCCCCATGTTACCCAGTTTGATGAGGCGGATATTTCTGAACTGGAAGCTTTCCGCAAGTCTCAGAAAGCCATGGCGGAAGCCAAGGGCACCAAACTGACACCGCTGCCATTCTTCCTGAAAGCTTGTGCTTATGTGCTGAAGGAAATGCCGCAGCTCTGTTCTTCATTGAGTGCTGATGGCGAATCCGTGATCTACAAGAAATACATCCACATTGGTGTGGCTGTGGATACACCGGATGGCCTTCTGGTGCCTGTCATCAAAGATGTGGACAAGAAAGGTCTCTGGGAACTGGCTGAAGAGTGTATCGAGCTGGCAGGCAAGGCCCGAAACAAGAAACTCAAGCCTGACGAAATGCAGGGCGGCTGCTTTACCATTTCCAGCCTTGGGTCGATTGGAGGCACTGCATTCACCCCTATCGTCAATGCGCCGGAGGTGGCTATTCTTGGTATCTCCAAGTCTGCCATGAAGCCAGTGTGGAATGGCAATGACTTTGAACCAAGGTTGATGTGTCCATTGTCACTGTCGTATGACCATCGGGTAATCAATGGAGCTGATGCGGCACGCTTCACTTCGATGCTGGGAGGTTTGCTGGCGGATATCCGGATGCTGCTTCTGTAGAACTGTTGTTTTTCTAAACCCATGGAAGCCCACTGCGCGTGGGCTTTTTCAATTCTTGGGCGTGGTTGTTTGTGCTGAGACAGGCTCGTTCAGAAGATCCATGATTCTGTGACGCATCTGCAGCAGCTTGGTTTCAGACACCGAACGCTTCGCTTCCTGCCAGTCGCCAGGAATATCAGTCTTCAGGTTTTTTCTCAGCTCGGCTGCCCGTTTGTTTGATCCGGCTTGTTCATCCAGCCACTGGAGCCAGCGGAGGTCCAGGGTAGCTTCCTGAAGATTGAGCAGACGCTGGTGAATGTTCATGGTATCGGGGCAACTTCCCTGCCAGGGATAAAGGTAGATGACATCGCCTTCCCGGCCGTCTGTCGGATCAAAAGGGTCTGCCGTGGGCATACGGCCATGCCACTGCAAATAGCCGTTGGCGCCGGAGCGCCATAGATAGAAGCCTGCTGCAAGCCTGGGCACCGGCATATTGTATAACCAGGTTTTCCGGCCTTTCTGCGCTTTGTGAATAGCCGCCAACGCCGTATCACTGACACCAAAACCATGGTTCATGATGACCAGGTCAGTACCTTCGATCAGCGCTTTCTGCCCCGGGTTATTCAGGTGGCCGGCTGTTTTCATGGCCAGCGGCTGCTGGTGAATCATGCTGGCGGTCTGTTTGATGATTGGAATCTTTTGCGGGTCCGGCTCGTCATAGATGGACCAGTAAGGTTCGGGTATGTTGGCATGGCCCAGCAGGGTTTTCAGCTCTCTGAGGGAGTGTTGCACTTCTGGCATGGTCTGCGAGACCAGCAGGCGTTTGAGCGGGGCATAAGCCATCACTGGCTTCTGAAAGCCAAACTGTTCCAGCTGCATCATTTGACGAATAAAAGTGCGCCTTGCAGCGTCGGTATCCGGGGTGGCCAGTGACGGGGCGACGGTAGTGAACCCCATGCTGCTGAGAAAGGATAAATCGCAGGCTGTCGCGAATGTCGTCCAGCGCTGCATGCTCTTGAACCACTTGTAATAGGGCGCCGGCTCCAGGTACAGCCCGACGGGAGTGATCAGTTTTGGCAACTCTGTGGGTAAGACCCTGATGGCGTAGTCAACCATCTTCAGCTGGTTGTTGCTGTATAGCTGCACACTGCCTTCGTAGAGACCCGGCGCCGCATCAGCGGGGATATCGATCTGTAGATGAAGTCGCCTGGGCAGTCGTGGCGAAAGTGTCATGTTCTTGATATCCGCCCTGAGATAGCTGTCGCGGATGATCAGTGAACTGGCATTGGGGGTAGGACGTTCGTAACGCCAGTGGCCGTAGCGACTGCTGACCTTGAGTTTGTCACCGGCTTCCGTTCTTGGGTTGGTGATTGCCATAACCGGGGCATCGTCTACAACCGGGCTGTTGATTTCGAACGCAAGGTTCAGCTGAGTGCTCCTGGCGGAGTTGTAGACATTTTCACCAAAGCGCGGCTGACGTGATATATCGGTCAGGGTCAGTTCCTGAATGGGAGGGAACCTTGGTGTTCTGGCTGCCCAGGTTGACTGGAACCTGCGACGTCTTTCCTGTTCTATCTGGCTGACAAACTTACCATCGACCGGCTCAATAACGAGGGCGGCGAGGTATTTTGCGATGCGCTCGCCCTCCAGGGTAATGTCCAGTTTGCCGTCTTCGATGGTGATCGTCTTGCTGATCAGGCCACTGCGGCGCTGGCCGATCAGCTCCCAGGTGTCACCGTCGAGCAAAGCTTCTTTTTGACCGCCGGCCAGATAAACCCTGTTGATCCAGTCATCAATACTCAGATCGTCATTAACCATTTCCTGCCCTTCAGCTGTAATCCGGCGTTTAAGGTAATGGGGCAGGTATTCCCATTCGCCCTGCTCCTGGGTCCAGAGCGTCAATCGCCAGTTACCGTTTTTCCAGGGGATGGATACCTGGCTGATGCCTTCAAAGCCATCCTGTATCAGCGGATCGCCGGAAGGTCGGAAACGGGGGCGAATGTCTCCCTGGATACGGCCATCATCAGGCAGGATTAATTGAAATCCTGGGAACACCGGGCTGTCCACGCGGCCGAAATCAATGGCGAGAATCTCCATCGGGACTTTGGGTGGACGGGTGATGACTGCTTTGCTCAGTTCGATATCACCGCTGTTGCCGGCGGTAAAAATGATCATTTTTTTATAGGGCTGAGGCAACGGGTCGCCACCGAAAGTTCGCAGGGCTGTCAGGGGTATGGTCAGGGAAAAAGGCCCCGGTTGAATGCTGAATTCCCGGTTGAAACGACTTTTGTAGTTATAAGACCCGGGAGAATCGATACGAACAATGAGGATCAGGGCCGAATCGCTGTTGTTGATGCCCTCCAGGTTCAGTTCACTGCTTGCTTGCAGAGAGGTCTTCTGGAAATGGTAGGTAAACGGCAGTGACTGTTTGCTGCCAACGAGAACCTCGTTGGCCTGGGCAACAGAGAAAAAAAACGGAAAAAATACAACAGCAAGAATGTAGCGGGAGATAGCGTCCAGTGCCATGTCTGTTCCCTGTGGACTGTTATACAGGAAAACTATAGCACCGGACGGGAGTGGCTAGAAATCGAATTCTACAGTGCTGCGATAAAGTTCTTCAGGGTGACAATAATCAGAACCAGCGCCATCAGGGAAAAGTCCAGACCACCGAGAGGAGGTATCACTTTGCGGACACGGCTCGACAGAGGTTCAGTCAGCTGGTGCAACAGCAATAGCCCGGGGTTGTAGCTGCCTGGCGCCACCCAGCTGGCAATGGCAATGATGATCAGGCTGAACATATAGATGTTCAACAGTTCAGTCGCCAGTTCCTTCAGACCGAGAATCAGTACTGACGGGAAGGGAATACTGGCCGGGTTGAAGCCCTTTAACCCGAAAATGGCATACAACAGGGCAATCTGCAGAATCAAAGCCAGCAGCAGTGACGCGATATCGATACCGCCCACACCGGGAATAATCCGTCGCAGAGGCTTCAGCAGCGGGGAGGTGGCTTTGACAATGGCCTGGGAGATGGGGTTATAGAAATCGGCGCGAACCAGCTGCAGCAGGAACCGCAATAGAACCGCCATGATGTACAGACTGCCCAGGGTCTGTATCAGGAACACCAGGCTCGATGAAAGTGCTGACATAAAAATCCTTCAGGTTAAATCGCAAATACTGAAATTAATCCGCAAGCTCAATCGCCATTTCCGCGGCTCGCTCAACCGCTGCCTGCATGGCTTTCTCCACCAGTGGTTCCAGGCCGCCCTCACGGAATGCCCTGATGGCCTGTTCCGTGGTGCCTCCGGGAGAAGTCACGCGCCGGCGAAGCTCTGCAGCATCAACATCGCTTTGAACTGCCATATTCGCAGCCCCAAGCGCTGTCTGCAAGGTGAGCTGTTCGGCGGTCTGCCTGTCCAGTCCCAGTTTCACACCGACATCGACCATCGCTTCCATAAACAGGAAATAATAGGCGGGGCCGCTGCCGGAAACAGCAATGACTGTATCAATCATTGCTTCAGTTTCAACCCAGAGGGCGATGCCTACAGAACGGAAGATAGCTTCTGTGATCTCTCTCTGTGGCTCTGTCACCTGCTCACTGGCATACAGGCCGCTGGCTCCACAGCGGAGCAGGGAAGGCGTGTTGGGCATGCAGCGTACAATGGGCAGGGATGCGTCACTCCACTGTTTCAGGCTTTCAAGCGTGATGCCTGCTGCTACTGAAATAATCAGCGGGCGACTCTCTCGCAAAGTCGGCGCAAGTTCACTCAGAACGCTCTTCAAGACCTGGGGTTTAACTGCAAGAACGACGATATCTGCCTGACGAACAGCTTCATGGTTGTCCTGGGTGACATTCACACCATATTCCTGGCTGACCTGCTCCAGGCTGGCCTCGCTTCTGGTCGTGGCCCAGATGTTTGCTTTCGGCCAGCCGTTGTCGATCATGCCGGCGAAGATGCACTTCGCCATGTTGCCGGCGCCGATAAAGGCTATATTGCTTGCGGTCATTTTTGATTCACTCTCTGTTGTTCTTTTGCGGGGCCTATCTGTTGGAGTAGTCCCTGGACCCAAACAGGGCCGTGCCAATTCGAACCATGGTAGAACCTTCAGCGATGGCTGCTTCCAGGTCGTCAGTCATGCCCATGGACAGTGTATCCATATCCAGCTGGTGCTCACTGTTCAATGTTTTCAGCGACTCAGCCAGTTCAGCGAATGGCTGGCGCTGATGATCGGGATCATCAGAGGGGGCCGGAATAACCATCAGCCCGCGTAGCTTGATGTTTGGCAATTCGGTTACCTCTTTCACCAGTTGGGGCAGCTGCTCCAGCGTCGCTCCTGATTTGCTCTCTTCCTGGCTGATGTTCACCTGCAGACAGATATTCAGCGGTGGCAGATCATCGGGGCGCTGCTCGCTGAGGCGTCTGGCGATTTTGAGTCTGTCAACACTGTGCACCCAGTGAAAGTGAGTGGCGATATCCCGGGTTTTGTTTGACTGGATGGGGCCGATAAAGTGCCATGAAATATCAGTCAGTTCTGCCAGATCCTGAATCTTGGTCAGAGCTTCCTGGAGGTAGTTTTCACCAAAGTGTCGCTGACCCAGTGTATAGGCCTCCCGGATCATTTCTGCCGGTCGGGTCTTGCTGACAGCCAGCAGCTGAACCTGCCCCTGCCTCTGGGAAAGCTGTTCGGCTTTATGAATTCTGTCAAAAACCTGGTCGAATCGACTTTTTAATAACGTCATCTGGCGGTACAGTAATCCGTGACTCCCGGTCAGCCGGGGGTCGGTATAGAACAATAAGTTGCCAAGTACCCCGTCCGCCTGCATATGATAGGTTCAGCTCAAGGCAGAGATGGGCGCTCTGCCTTGAGCCCTCCGGGTGGCTCGTGAAGCGGCCATCTGACAGCGTTAGACTTGATTGACGTAGAATGGTTACGCCTGCACAAGTCTGCCTTGCATATGACCGCTTTACGAGCCACTGAACCTATCATATGCAGCGGGACGGGGTACTAATTATTCTACCTGCTTCCAGGTATGAGGGGGATCTCAAATGGATATTACCGAACTGCTGGCGTTCAGTGCCAAGCAGGATGCTTCTGACCTGCACCTTTCTGCAGGTCTGCCGCCCATGATTCGTACGGATGGCGATGTCCGCAGGATCAATCTTCCCCCTCTCGACCATAAGCAGATCCACAGTCTTATCTATGACGTTATGAACGACCGGCAGCGCAAGGACTATGAGGAGAACCTGGAAACTGATTTCTCCATTGATGTGCCGGGTGTTGCCCGTTTCCGGGTCAACGCTTTTAACCAGAGCCGGGGCGCAGGTGCGGTGTTCAGAACCATCCCCAGCAAGGTTCTGTCCATGAGCGACCTGGGCATGGGGGACGTGTTTAAGAGCATAGTTATGAAGCCCCGGGGACTGGTGCTGGTGACCGGTCCCACAGGGTCGGGCAAAAGTACCACCCTGGCGGCCATGATGGATTACATTAACGACAATAAATACGAGCACATCCTGACCATTGAGGACCCGATCGAATTCCTGCATACCCCCAAGAAATGTCTGGTCAACCAGAGGGAAGTCCACCGTGATACCCACAGTTTCAGCGCGGCACTGAGGTCTGCGTTGCGGGAAGACCCGGACATCATCCTGGTGGGTGAGATGCGGGATCTGGAAACCATTCGTCTGGCCCTGACAGCCGCGGAAACAGGCCATATGGTGTTTGGCACTCTGCACACTACCTCAGCGGCAAAAACCATTGATCGTGTCATCGACGTGTTCACGGCTGAAGAGAAAGACATGGTGCGTTCAATGCTGTCTGAGTCACTTCAGGCCGTTGTATCCCAGACACTGCTGAAGAAAACAGGCGGGGGACGGATCGCTGCCCATGAAATCATGATTGGCACGCCGGCGATCCGTAACCTGATCCGTGAGGACAAGGTGGCGCAAATGTACTCGTCTATCCAGACCGGCTCCTCTCTGGGTATGCAGACCCTTGACCAGTGCCTGCATGAACTGGTGAAAAAGGGCTGGGTCTCTCGCGAAACGGCCAGGGAGAAAGCCCGTGATCCGGAAAAATTCTGAGACTCTTTTTCACTCTGAAGTCGTTAGCTACCGGATGTACCGTTCATGGACATAAACCGCTTATTAAAATTGATGGTCGAGAAGAAAGCTTCAGATCTGTTTATCACCGCTGGTTTTCCCCCCAGCATGAAGATCAACGGACGGCTGGTGACAGTCAATAAGCAGTCTTTAAGCCCATCTGCGACCAGGGATGTGGTTTATGGCGTTATGGATGGCAGTCAGAGAAAGAAGTTTGATATTGAAAAGGAGTGCAATTTTGCCATTTCTGCGTCAGGGATAGGGCGGTTTCGAGTCAGCGCCTTTGCCCAGAGAAATCTCGCCGGAATGGTTTTGCGACGCATAGAAACGACCATTCCCGAGTTGAAAGACCTGGGGCTCCCGGAGATGGTCAAAGACCTTGTTATGACTAAACGGGGCCTGGTGTTGCTGGTGGGTGGTACCGGTACCGGTAAGTCGACATCACTGGCCGCCATGATTGGTCACCGCAACCAGAACAGCGCCGGCCATATTATCTGCATCGAAGACCCTATTGAGTACATTCATCAGCACCGCAACTCAATAGTCACCCAGAGGGAAGTGGGGCTGGATACCACCTCCTTTGAGATCGCCCTCAGGAACACTTTGCGGCAGGCTCCCGACGTCATCATGATCGGTGAGGTGCGCAGTCGCGAAACCATGGAGCATGCCCTCACCTTTGCTGAAACCGGACATCTTTGTTTAGCAACTCTGCACGCCAATAACGCCAATCAGGCCCTGGACCGGATCATTCATTTTTTCCCGGAGGACCGGCATAACCAGATATGGATGGATTTATCATTGAACCTGAAGGGGATAGTGGCGCAGCAGTTAATTCGCACACGCGATGGTAAGCACCGCAAAGCGGCTGTTGAGGTATTGACGTGCACGCCCCTGGTCAAGGACTTAATCAAGAAAGGTCAGGTGGATGACCTGAAAGAGCTGATGAAAAAGTCCAGAGAACACGGTATGCAGACTTTTGACCAGGCTCTCTTTGAACTCTACAACAATGGTCATATCACTTATGAAGAGGCGCTGGTGCATGCTGATTCCGCCAATGACCTCAGGTTGATGATCAAGCTGGGCTCGGAAGCGGATGGCGAGCACCTCAAGAAGCAGGCTGACAAGCTGACGCTGGAAAGCGAGATTATCTGAGACCAGGTTCAGATGGTATGCTGTCAGCACACTGATTCAATGGGTTTGACTTGTAGGTCGGATTAGAATTGAAAATTCGTAATCCGACATGGGTCACCGCTAAATTACAGGCCTCCAGGTCTTCTAACGGCATGTCGGATTACGGGACAAGCCCTAATCCGACCTACGTAAACCCTCGATCTCATTAAAATGGGGTACTAACACTTCATTGTTCTCATCATTCATCCAGCCTTCCAGGATAATCTGGGCGGCCATGCCATCCACCGGGCTGGAACCATAGTGGCCGCGGTGCCCCAGCTTGCCGGCCCAGTTCTTGGCTTCGAAGGAACTCAGTCGTTCATCGGCCTCAAAGAAGGGCAGGTTGTAACGGCCGTGGAGTCGTTTACCGAACTTTCGTGCGCGCACTGACATCTTGGATTCAGTGCCGTCCATGTTCAGGGGAATTCCAACCACCACGGCGTCCGGTTGCCATTCTTCAATCAGGGCCGAGACCTTATCCCAGTCAGGAATGCCGTCCCGGGCTTTCAGTTGGGGCAGGGCGGTAGCCGTTCGCGTAATGACCTGGCCAACAGCCACGCCAATGTTGCGGGTGCCGAAGTCAAAGCCGAGGATGGTTTTCAGGTTGGAGTCTTTCATGGATCAGTTCAGACAGTCTGTTGGCTGAACATTATACCAGTGATCCGTAAACATAATCTTAGCCCTCGTACTTCGGGCCGACTGTGTCTCGGCTCAGGAGTGTCCCACCTGGTCAGAGAGTAGACTAAGATCAATGCCCAGGCTCTGTGCGGCGGCACACAGGCGCTGGTCGAAAGACGTCTGGAAGATAATGTCCGGATTGGCCTTGCAGGTCAGCCAGGCATTGTCGGTCATTTCCCGTTCCAGCTGGCCCGCACCCCAGCCGGCATAACCCAGTGCTACCAGAGCGCTCTGCGGCCCTTCTTCGTTGGCCATGGCGATGAGAATATCCCGGGACGTGGTCAGTTGCAGACCCTCATCAATATCCAGGCTGGCCTCCCAGTGTTGTTCGCCTGAATGCAGTACAAAACCCCGCTCGACAGCCACAGGCCCACCCGCATAAACGGCTTCTGCGCTATGGCTTCGTACCTTCGGCTGATGAATGCCGACCTGCTTGAAGATCTCTCCCAGGGTCAGGTCTGTGGGGCGGTTGACAATAATCCCCAGGGCCCCGTCAGAGCTGTGTTCACAGATGATGGTCAGGGTTTCAGCAAAGGATGGGTCGGCCATGCGGGGCATGGCGATCAGAAAGTGGCTTTTCAGACTTTCGAAGGTTGCGCTGCTCATAGCGGCAGTATCGGGCTAAAGCCGTGGAATGGCAAATAAATAACCACTACTGGCTGAACAGCCGATCGCCCCGTTCAAAGCGCCAGGTTCGAATGATTTCCACCCGATCGAAATCTTTAAGATCATTGCCAAAGGGGGCAAAAGGGGCGGCCAGGCGAACAATGCGCAGGGCTGCATCGTCCAGAACACGGGACGATGAGGGCTCAAGGATTTCGACATTGTGCAGTGTACCGTCACTGTTGATCGCCACCATCAGCCTCAGTTCGCCATACAGCTGATCTCTTCTGGCCTGGGATGGGTAATTCAGGTTACCCACTCTTTCTACCTTGCGTCGCCAGGCCTCTTTGTAGAACGCTCCTGGCTCCTGCAGGGTGGAAGCGGCAGTAAGGCGCTTGATTCTGGGGCGTTTGGCGTATTCCTGCCGCTGCCTGCTGAACTGCGCCTCCAGGCTGGCGATCTCCTGCTGCAGGTCAATGCGCTTGCGGGGTTCGGCAGGCCTGGAAGTATCAGGCGTTGGTCGTTGGTTATCTGTGCCTTCCGACACTTTTCGGGTAGCTTCAGCCCGTGTAACAACCTGAGCTGTCTTGCGATTCTGCCTGGCAGGAGTGGTTGCTTCCTGGGTCTGCAGCTCAACCTTGTTGATCTTGTTGGCCTGGAACTGTGCCTTTTGGTCTGTAGCCGGTTTGGCTTTTTCTTCCAGTGTGCCACTGCCCAGCTGGTTCACCTGGGCAAGGTAGTCAGCCTCTTTCGGCTTCTCCCTGCTTTTGTAGGTGGCCAGGGTGACTTCCAGAGTCTTGGGCGGGGCCGGTTTGTCCTGTAACCCGAAGGACACACCGAGGACAATGACGGCATGAATGGTGGCCGCCATAAATGCGGTGAAGCCCAGTCGGTCGGCGGAGGAAACGGTCGTCATAGACGGGTCATGGCCTCTTGAAACATCTTCCCGGAATCATTGGTGTTCTTCCTGAAGTCATTGTCTTTATTGCAGGCGGGGTTAACAAGGTTTCTTTTAGGTTTCAGTTAACACCGGGAATCATTCAATGATGATTCCCGGCTGGCTCCTAGCGCTTCAGTTTCTCTTCAATCTTATCCATCAGCTGGTCGCCGATACTGATCCCGAACTGTTCATCCAGCTGGCGGATGCAGGTCGGGGAGGTGACGTTGATTTCCGTAAGGTAATCGCCGATCACATCCAGGCCGACGAAAAGCAGGCCTTTCTCTTTCAGATCCGGCGCCACCTGGCTGGCGATCCAGCGGTCACGTTCGCTCAATTCCATACCGACGCCACTGCCCCCGGCGGCGAGGTTACCACGAAGCTCACCTTCTGCAGGAATACGTGCCAGTGCATAAGGTACAGGCTCTCCATCAATCAGCAGAATGCGTTTGTCACCTGCGGTGATTTCCGGAATGTATTTCTGGATCATTGCCTGGCGGGTGCCGTGTTCCGTCAGTGTTTCCAGAATGACACTGAAGTTGGGGTCATGCGGGCTGGTTCTGAAAATAGAGGTTCCGCCCATGCCATCAAGAGGCTTGAGAACGACATCGCCGTGTTCATTGGCAAATTCCCTGAGCTGTTCAGCACGCCTTGCCACCATGACGGGTGGGGTGCACTGGGGAAACAGGGTGGCGAACATTTTCTCGTTGCAATCGCGAATGCTCTGGGGTTTGTTGACCACCAGAGTACCGGCAGCTTCCGCCTGTTCCAGCAGGTAAGTGCTGTATATGAACTCCATGTCGAAAGGCGGGTCCTTGCGCATCAGGATGACGTCAAGATCGCTGAGAGGTCGTTCCTGGTATTCGCCCAGAGTGAACCAGTCTTCCGGGTCGTAACGCACCTCCAGAGGCGCCATTCTGCCCAGCGCCTGCCCCCTGGCCTGATAAAGATCCTGCTGCTCCATGTAATGGAGCTCCCAGCCTTTCTTCCTGGCAGCCAGCAGCATCGCCAGGGTGCTGTCTTTCTTAAACTCGATGGACTTAATGGGGTCCATGACGATACCGAGCTTTATAGTCATTTCTCTTCCGCAGTGTTCAGTCAGTGTTTGAATTGGTGGCGGTAACGGGCTCGGCCAGCGCCTGCCCCATCTTGATGGTTGCCCCGGCCTGCCAGTGGTCGAGCCATTCGGCTTTGTCTTTGCCGAACAGGACGATAGCCGTGGAACCCAGTTTGAAACGTCCCAACTCCTCACCGCGCTGCAGGGTGATGTCTTTGCCCGATGATAGCCCGTAGTCGTATGCTCTGACTCTGGCCCGGTACGGGGTAACCAGCCCTGACCAGACCGTTTCAATGCTGGCGACATTGATGGCGCCCACCATGATGACCGCCATGGGGCCAGACTCTGTGTCAAAGATGCTGACTACCCGCTCATTACGGGCAAACAGGCGCGGGATATTTTCAACGGTTCCCTGGTTAACGGAAAACAGACGACCTGGGACGTGAATCATCTGGCGCAGTGTGCCTGTGGCGGGAATGTGAATCCGGTGATAGTCACGGGGTGAAAGATAAATTGTAGCAAAACGCCCCCCCATAAATTCTTGGCTAAGCCCGGTATCCCCGCCCAGCAGCTCAGTCAGGCTGTAGTCATGGCCTTTAGCCTGGAAAATCCGGCCATTCTCAATGTCGCCCAGCTGACTGATAGCTCCATCCGCGGGGCTGACAATCGTACTGTCTTTCTCTGGCAGAGGTCGTGCGCCTTCTTTGAGAGGGCGGGTGAAAAAATCATTGAAATGGACAAACGACTCAGGTTTTTCGTTCTGCGCTTCGCTCATGTCCACGTCGTAATGTTTGATGATCCAGCGGATCAGGGCATTCTTGAACCAGGGGAGCCGGCACTCGACGAAGTAATGCACGAGTCTTGAGACCAGGTGGTGGGGGATGACGTATTGCAGGGTTGCGAAGAGTTTTTCTTTCACAGCTGGACTGGGTCCTCTCTGACCTGTTAGGCGCTGAATTTGTACAGGGATTTTAAAGGATGACGCCACTTAAGGACAGCGGCGTCCGCAGCCGGTTTAAGAGCATTCTACAGGGGTATCCTGCCGGTTCCCCCATTCAGACCAGGAACCATCATAGGCCCGCACCTTCTCATATCCGAGAATCCGGGCCAGGAGGTAGGTAAATCCCGAGCGGTGGTGGGTCTGGCAGTGGGTGATGATCTCTTTGTCTTTCGTAAGCCCGAGGTCAGAGAGTTCTTCCTGAAGGCCGGCGCGTATTCTCAGGTTGTTGTCCGGGTTCATGCCGCGGGTCCACTCAAAATTAATGGCTCCGGGAATGTGTCCGCCTTTCATGGCGAGCACTTTATCTCCACAGTACTCTCCTGGGGAACGTGCATCCCAGATGGCGACATCATCTTTATCAAGACTGTCAAGAATGTATTCGACAGAAGCAATCACAGAGTCATCAATCGACAGGCTGACAGCCACTGGCTGCTTCTGCCCCGGGGTGTTGTCAGTAGGGTGTCCTTCCTTCAGCCAGGAGTGAATGCCGCCATTGAGGTAGGAGTAATTGTGATGACCTATCACATCAAGAGTCCAGATAAAGCGACCGGCCCAGCCTCCCCCTTCGTCATCATATACGACAATATGCTCATTTCCGGTATAGCCAAGCCCGGAAAACAACGCTTCGAGCTGATCGATTCCCGGCAGTTTGCCGGTGGCGGGCTGTGTCCCGGCAACCAGCTGTTGAGGTGAAACATGCACTGCCCCCGGGATGTGGGCCCTGGCGTAAAGCTGAGGATTGCAGAGATCTATGATCAGCAGCTGGCGGTCAGAAAGCCGGGCTTCCAGCTCTGAGGGTTCAATAACCATGGGTAGGGGCGGTACTTGACTCATGATGGGTATCAGTTATTTTTGTGGATGTCTTGGTAATTGATTTGCTCGGGAAACCGCTCAGGCTTCCGGGCTGTCTGTCGCATTGTAATCGGTAATGTCCGGACAGGGGAATAATTCCTGTTATTCCCCCGCTCAGGTTCCTTGGGTCACTGGCTGGTAGCATGAAGGTAGCTGGCCACCATGGCCCGTACGGTTAAATCTTCATACTCTTTTTCAGTCAGCTGGTGAACGCCGCCAAAGCTGGTCAGCAGGCGTTCCAGCCAGTTTTGAAACTGTATTTCAGTCAAGCCGGCTGTCAGGTGTACAGCCGGGTCCCTGGGATTCGGGCTGACGGCGTCAAAAGCAGAGAAATTCGCTTCCAGAAGGAATTTGTAATGACCATAGAGTTCTTTGATGAAAGCCTGATCGCTGGCCAGTTCAGGCAGTGCTTCTCCCAAGTTTGCAGCATAAGACTCTCTGTGTTCACCTATAACCAGCAGTTCAGGGGAATCTTTCATGACAGGTCCTGCAAGGCCAGCGAACAGGACCAGGACTTCTGCCAGGCTGCGACTGACCTGTTTGACGATCTTTCTGGCTTCAGTCAGTCCCTTTTCTACCGACTCCTTCTGAAGGCCTGTCAGTTCCTTGGCTCCCTCTTTGGCACTTTCGGATATCAGATAGCCAAAGCTTTCAAAATCCTTACCAGTGATCAGCTCAGGTAACGAGTTGTCTCTGCTTGTATAGAGTCTCGCCATCATCTGAGCCGGAGACTGCTCCTGATTGTTTACCGTGTAAGGTCCGCTTTTGTTCGAATGAAAGTGCATTAAGGTTCTGACCATCATGGTCAGGGGCTGCGTGGAATTGTTCAGGAAATCCTCTTTGGAAAGATCCCTGGGAGGTGTTTCAGCCTTTGCTTTTGCCAGGGCCTGGTCGTACGGAACTGCTATCATCTCTTTGGCGTACAGGTAACCTGCTTCATAAGTGCCGCCAATCCTGGCATAACCGAAAGGTGTTATCCGGCCTCTTTTCCAGGCAGGGAGCTCAAGCAGGAGGTCGCCCTGTTTGGCCATGATATCGACAGAGCTCCCGGCAACCAGTACGTATAAACTGGAGCTGATTTTCAGTTTCATCCTGACACGATTGGCCAGTCGATTCTGGTGAACACTTGGCGGGTTGACAGAGGTATTTTCCCGGGTAAATGTCTGGCCCAGTCTCTTACCCAGTATCCGTCTCAGGGCGCAACCCTGAAACTCAGCCTTGTTGTCTGTGTTGAAGCATCCGGCGGTAGTTATATCATCGACAAATCCAGTGCCTAGATTGCTGGTAAGATCTTCCCTCAGTGCTTCGGCGTAAGTCCGGGAGGAGTCTGCCTTCTTTACAACATCCTGCAGTCTGGCTTTAGCCGCCTTGCCGTAGCCGGCTGCACCAATGTAAAGGCCTATTTCTTCACCGTCACTGCTGGCTTCTTCCAGGTATTTGCCGACAAGAGTGACCCAGTGTTGTGGCCTGTCCGTGGTTTCCTCTGAATCTTCAGGCACGGGGGGGGCAAGCATCTGTAGAAGCATTCTGACGGAAGAAATGTTGCGGTCGATGCCGGGGAGGGGAGTGAAAAGCATTGGCTTTGAGCGGATGCTCATTTTTGGCCCTGTATTAATGGACCCATCTGGCGCTCTGTAGTTCAGTTTCATCACTTCATCAGTAATTTCCAGGGTTACCAGATGCAGCCTGTGCAGGCTGGGATCTGCCTTTACCCCCACTCCCGGAAGAAGGCCGAGAAGTATCAGTGGTAATAGCCTGCCCAAAACTTTCATGACAACTGTCCCCAAACTTCTAGAGAGGTGAAGTCTAGATCTGCTTGACGGCCTGTGTGGGGATTTTTCCGGGGGACGGATTATTATAAATGCATCAGCCCGGGCTCTGCCGGCTCCGGGCTGTGCATGGCAGAACTATTGCTGAAGGGAGTTGAGGATCTGGCGGTAACTGTACATCCGCTCTTCCAGGATAGCGCCGTTTTCAAGGGCTTCACGCAGTGCGCAGCCGGGCTCCTGCTCGTGATTGCAGTCCCTGAACCGGCAGTGTCCCAGGAAGGGGCGGAATTCCCGAAAACCGTTGAGTACCTCTTTCCTGTCAATATGCCAAAGGCCGAACTCACGGATTCCCGGTGAATCAATCAGGGTGCCGCCAGCCGGAAAATGAAACAGTTTGGCGGCGGTGGTGGTATGGGTTCCTTTGCCTGTGGCTTCGGACAGAGCGCCGACCCGGGTATCGACACCCGGGAGCAGGACGTTGACCAGTGAGGACTTACCCACACCGCTCTGCCCGACAAAGACACTGGTATGCTCATCCAGCAGCTGCTTGAGCGGTTCAAGACCATCGTCAGACCGGGTCGAAGCCCTGAGAACCTTGTAGCCGATGTCTTCATAGACGGACAGCATATCGTCCAGCAGCTCACGACCTTCTTCGTCCAGCAGATCGGTTTTGTTGAGCAGAATCACAGGCTCAATGCCGACGGTTTCTGCGGCAACAAGATATCGATCAATAAGGTTGCCGTGGGGGATAGGTATTGGGGCGATGACCAGCACAATGTAGTCAATGTTGGCCGCCACTGGCTTGATCCGGCCGTGGTTGTCGGGGCGGGACAGCAGACTGGTCCTGCCCTCCAGAGCCACTACTACACCCTTATCGTCTTCGCCTTTTTCCGGTCGCCAGATCACCCGGTCGCCGGTGACCAGTGGCGGCAGGTTGCTCCGGAGGTGGCATCGTCGAGCCAGACCGGGCTGGTCAGGAGACTCAATGTCCAGTGAAGCGCCGTAATGAGCGGTGACAAGGCCTGTCTGCTCAGGCCCAAGGTTGTTGCTGAGCAGTTCCTGCTCAATCTGCTCCTCCCGCTTGCGGGCCCGGGCGATACGCTCTTCCTGGATTTTCTGGATGCGCCAGTTCTGTCTGCGCGTTAGTTTGCGCTTACTCATGCTTGCTCTTGAGGGATCATGGCGTCTGGTCTGATGGGTAGACAAAGAATTCATAATGAAGTCGATTTCACCGACACATTATGATGAAGTAAACTTAATATGCCAGCTAAAGTAGCTATCCGCAGGATATTATCTGTAAATCCTGTCCTGGAAGGCAGTCCTCTCTGGCTTTTATAACTCTTTTGACTACCGGGTGTTTGATGGCTAAAGCAGACAATCTTGTATGGATCGACCTGGAAATGACCGGCCTGGATCCGGAACAGGACCTGATTCTTGAAATTGCAACCATTGTCACCGATGGCCACCTCAATCAGATTGCTGAAGGCCCCGTCATAGCGGTTCACCAGAGCGACGAAGTGCTCGCCAACATGAATGAATGGTGCATCAAAACCCATGGTCAGACCGGCCTGACCGAGCGGGTCAGGCAGAGTAATGTCGATATTCGGGAAGCTGAGCACCTGACCCTGATGTTCCTGAAGCAGCATGTCGATGCCGGCGTTTCTCCCATGTGTGGTAACAGTATTGGTCAGGATCGCCGCTTTATTAATCGATTCATGCCCGAACTCCATACATTCTTCCACTACCGCAACCTGGATGTCAGTACCCTCAAGGAACTGGCCAGGCGCTGGAAGCCGGAATTGCTGAATAACTTCAGCAAGGAGGGCACCCACCTGGCGCTGGAAGATATCAGGGAGTCCATCGAAGAACTGCGTTACTACCGGGAGCATTTCATCAAGCTCTGATGCTCAGAGAGCTCCCAATGACATCCCTGACTTTTCTTATGCCGGTGACTTTGAAAGGTGCTGATGGCGAATCAGCCACTTTCCGGCATGGTTTTCCAGAAAAACCGTGGTTCTGATCAGCGGGGCTACCGCCCCGTCCGCCCTGAGCATTATGCACAGGCAGGCCGCTTCCCCGAACTGGTAGACAATGGGGTCATCGTACTCTGCGACAAAAGGCTCTGTAGAGTTGAAATACTCGGTAAACCTTTTCTGCAGGGACTCCCGGTCATCAAGGTTGACATGCAGCCCGAAACTGACGGGCTCATCGTCTTCGACAAACAGGGACATGATTCCACTGACGTCTTTGTTCTGAATGAAACTGTCGTACTGCTTCAGAAGCTGCCGAAAGGGCGCCAGGGCATCGCCGGTGAGTTTGATGGACATACTGCTTTCCACATATAGAACGGAACGATGTACCAGCAGTATAGGCAGAAACACTCAGGAGTCTGGCTGGTCTGACCGGGAATGATGCTGTTCAATCGCCCAGAGAACATGCTCCTGCACCAGTTCTGAGGGATAATCCTGTCTCTGCTGCAGTGCGTTCATGATTTTCTCAGTTGTCGGGGCATTGCCGAGAGCCACCGCCAGGTTTCTCAACCAGCACTCATAACCGGCTCTGCGGATCGGAGAGCCCGCGGTTCTTTCCAGAAATTCGGCTTCAGTCCACATAAACAGACCTGCCAGCTCGCTGTTATCAAGGTGGTGCCTTGGCTGGAAATCACTTTCCCGGGTTGGTTTGGCAAAGCGGTTCCAGGGGCAGGTCAGCTGGCAGTCATCGCAGCCGAACACCCGGTTCCCCATCATGTGGCGCAGTTCAATGGGAATCGGCCCACTGTTTTCGATGGTCAGGTAAGAGATGCATTTGCGGGCATCGACTTTGTAAGGTTCGACAATGGCTCCGGTAGGGCAGACATCCATGCAGGCCTGGCAGCGACCGCAGTGATTCTTTTCGTAAGGAGCATCCACGGGTAGCGGCAGATTGGTGAACAGCTCACCCAGGAAAAAGAAAGAACCGGCCTCGCGATTGATAATCAGGGTATGTTTCCCCATCCAGCCAAGACCTGCCTGCTGTGCCAGGGGTCTTTCCATGACTGGAGCACTGTCGACAAAAGCCCGATAGCCGTGTTCGCCGACAGCATCTTCAATCTTTTTGCCGAGCTGGGTCAGGCGCTTGCGAATCAACTTGTGGTAATCACGCCCCAGGGCGTAGCGCGAGACATAGGCTTTTTCAGGCTCACCAAGGATTTTTACAGTTTCAGTGTCTGCAGGCAGATAGTCCATGCGGGCAGAGATAACTCTGGTCACACCGGGATGAAGCGTTTCCGGTGCGCAACGCAGATCCTTATGCCTCTCCATATACTCAAGATCACCGTGCAGGCCCTGCTTCAGCCACTCCTGCAGATGCTGCTGGTCCTGCTCAGGTACCTGTGCTTTGGTGATGCCTATTTCCTGAAAGCCAAGCTCACGTGCCCACTGGCGTATCTGCTCGACAAGCTGGGACAGATTGATATCTGCTGAATGATTGAGGTCTGACACGAAATCCGGAAGATGTTTGCTGGCTGAGGGAGAATTGTTACGCCAGTTCAGTCTAACACAGGCATGTTTTTCTGCAGCCTGCCAATGTTGTTTGAATCCTGATACTTCCAGATAAAACGACCCCATGGGGAAAATCACTGTTTTTCTCTTTCTCAGGGGCTGGAAACTGCATTTCTACGGAAAATAACGGTAAACTTTTGAGTGAACACCATCATTTCACCACGATTATGAAAACCGGACAGAATGCCCATCTACCCATAGATCTCTATACCGCTGAACAGGTACGACAGCTGGACAGTATCGCCATCAATGAATTCAGGATTGATGGCTTTGAGTTGATGAATCGCGCTGCCCAGGCCGCTTTCCGCAACATTCTTCTGCGTTGGCCGAACCTGGCTGAGGGTGGAGGTTTGCAGGTGCTCTGTGGCGCCGGAAATAATGGTGGTGATGGCTATCTGGTGGCCATGCTTGCTGCGAAGCAGAAAATCCCGGCTTCGGTGGTGGCGCTGAAAGAGCCTGAGGCTCTGTCCGGAGATGCCCGCAGGGCCTATGAAGCCTGTCGTGACCAGGGTGTCGTTATTGAAGCATTTTCAGCTGACAAGGACCTTTCCGCTGAACTGGTAGTAGACGCCATGCTGGGAACCGGGCTCGATCGTGAAGTTGAGGGCGACTACAGAAAGGCGATTGAACAGGTCAATCACTCGGGCCTGCCTGTAGCAGCAATAGATATCCCCTCCGGCCTGTCCGCAGACAACGGCGCTGAGCTGGGGAGAGCCGTTAATGCAGAATTAACCATCACATTTATTGGCATGAAGCAGGGGCTGTTGACTGGCTCAGGGCCAGAATGCTGTGGCGACATAGTCTTTGCTGACCTGGATGTACCTTCCGATATTTATACCCGGGTCAAGCCTGCCAGCCAGAGGCTGGATCTCAATAACCTGTCGGGTCTCATGCAGCCCAGAAGAAGAAATGCCCACAAGGGAGACAGCGGCCATGCCCTGCTGATCGGAGGAAACCATGGTATGCCCGGCGCCATCATCATGGCGGCTGAAGCGGCTATCTCATGTGGCGCGGGAAAGGTGAGTGTGGTGACCCGGAAAGAACATCTGAAGGCACTGGCGGTTCGTCGCCCTGAAGTGATGGCTTCCAGCGTTAAGTCGAAGACGGCTCTCATTAAGCGGTTTCATGATAAGAGTGTCATTGTCATCGGCCCAGGCCTTGGTAAGGATGATTGGGCTGTGGATATGCTCGAGGCGGCTCTCTCTTCCGATCTTCCTGTACTGCTGGATGCTGATGCCCTGAACCTGTTACCGGAACACCCCCGATTGCGCCGGGCGCGATTGTCGCCGATCATTCTTACCCCTCATCCTGGTGAAACGGCCCGACTTCTTGGTGCTGATTCCCGGTTTGTTCAGCAGAACCGTGTTAAGGCTACTCATGATCTGTGCTTACTCTACAGCGCTGTTGTTGTGCATAAGGGCGCCGGAACTCTGATCAGTGATGGTGAGAACCTGAGCCTGTGTTCTGCGGGCAATCCCGGCATGGCTGTCGCCGGAATGGGTGACGTACTCAGTGGTGTGATTGGCGCCCTGGTCGCCCAGGATGTGGATGCGTATAACGCAGCAAGATTGGGTGTCTGGTTACATGCAGCAGGTGCCGACGAACTTGCTTCGCAGCAGGGTGAGCTGGGTATGCTGGCGACGGAGCTGATTCCATTTATCCGCCGTCGCCTGAACCGGATGGTTTATACACAATGAAGTTTTTCGAGTGATGTGAGGCAGCGGTTGCAACATCACTTAATGTTTTTGAGGAAGTGCTGTCGTTTATGGAAGGCAGATATCAACAATTGATTGACGACGAACAGGGAATGGTTCGACTGGGAGGGCTGCTGGCTCAGGTCAGTGGCGGTCATGCCGTGATTTATCTTGTGGGTGACCTGGGCGCAGGCAAAACGACATTATGCCGGGGCGTGCTTCGTCATTTTGGCCACCAGGGTGCGGTCAAGAGCCCCACCTACACGCTGGTTGAGCCCTATGAACTGCTGGATCAGCAGGTCTATCACTTTGACCTGTACCGCCTTGCCGACCCTGAAGAACTGGAATTTATCGGTGGCCGGGATTATTTCAATGAACATTGTCTGTGCCTCATCGAGTGGCCATGCAAAGGCACCGGTGCGCTGCCGGCCGCCGATCTGGAGGTGAAGCTGGATTACAACCTGCCTGGCCGCAGAGCCAGCATTGTTGCCGGTACGGAAAAGGGGAAAACCATGCTGAAGGCTCTTCTTGAGCTTCAGGGTTCCGGGGAGGGTGGATGTCGCTAGCGCCAGGGAAAGTGCCAGGTAAATGGAGTCGGTTCTTTAAGTCCTTTTCAAAACCCAAAGCTGCCCAATCATCTTCAGTGTCTTCTGAGCGACGGGTTTTTATGTTCAAGGCAGCCAGGTCATTCAGCCTGCTGTTTGGACTGTCCGTGCTGAAGGCGGAGCTGCTGTGGGCAGCAGAGAAACTGGTCAGGGAGGTCAGGCTCTGGCGTTCACCCGACAAAACCCGGCTGGTGTTCGATGTCTCGGGAGAAGTGGCTCATACCGAATTTACGCTGGACAACCCGCGTCGCATGGTGATCGATATCCGGGGCGCCAGAAAGAGAAAGGGACTGGCGACACCGAATCTCGGGACTTCACCCATCAGCCGGATACGTTACGGTGTTCGCAATAAAACCGATCTGCGGGTCGTCCTGGATCTGAAAGCCATAGTCACCCCAAACAGTTTCCTGTTAAGGCCCAATGCCACCTATGGTCACCGCCTGGTTGTCGATCTTTTTGATGAGGCTTCGCCAGTCAGCAGGCCAGAAGTCATACAGAGGCCGACAGCCTCCAGGGATATCGTGGTGGCTATAGACCCTGGTCATGGCGGGGAAGACCCCGGAGCCATTGCCCATGGTGGTGGCTACGAAAAAGACATTGTCCTGAATATTGCCAGGGATCTGGAAGCTCTGCTGAAGCGGGAACAGGGATTCAAGCCAGTGCTGGTCAGGACCGGTGACTATTATATCCCCCTTCGCCGACGTACAGAAATTGCCCGGCAGGCCGGAGCCGACCTGTTTGTTTCTGTTCATGCGGATGGTTTTACCGACCGTCGCGCCAATGGTGCCTCGGTCTTTGCTCTTTCCCGTACCGGCGCCACTTCAGAAACTGCCCGCTGGCTGGCAGACAAGGAAAACTCTTCGGACCAGATCGGTGGTGAAGGCGGCATCTCCCTGAGCGACAAGGACGATGTACTGGCCAGTGTGCTCCTGGACCTGTCCATGACTTCAACCCTGTCTTCCAGCCTGGAGGTGGGCGAAAAGGTACTGAACAATATTGGCGGTATCAATCGTCTGCACAAAAGTTCGGTGGAGCAGGCGGGCTTTGTCGTATTGAAATCACCGGATATCCCGTCGATCCTGGTGGAGACCGGCTTCATCACCAATCCGGCTGAAGGACGCAAGCTGAAAACCCGCAGTCACCAGCGGGCCATGGCGAGGAAAATCCACAACGGGCTTCGCTCTTATTTCTACAAGAAACCGCCACCTGACACACTGATAGCAAAGCTGAGAGAGCAGGGACGACTGAATACCCGTCCGGACCAGTACGTGATCCAGGCAGGCGACACGCTTTCAGAAATCGCCAGCCGGTTTGATATCAGCCTCACTTCCCTCAAAAGGGCCAATAAGATCAGCAGGGCCAACAACATACGAACGGGGCAGGTGCTGAAAATTCCAAATTGAAGTTTCGTCAGTGGTTGTCTGCAACCTGATCAGGGATATCAAGGCGGAAGCCACCGCCCTGATCAGGGACGGGAAGGCATGCTCCGATTCAGAGATTGATCATCTCGTCATAAGGTGAGGAGAGTACCAGCTCCATTTTCGCAGAAAGGCGATTTCCCAAAGCGTCCCTCGCTTCTTCGATGCTATTGAACCTGATTGGCGGCTGGTTAGAGTGTGCAGTCAGTAATTCACTGTGATTAATCTGGCACAGGTAAATGCCGCCTTCATGACTGAGTAATTGCACCGTTACTGGTCGGGAGCTGGCTGCTCTTTTGAGTTCACTGATAGTCATCATCTCACCTCCTAAAAGTGCTTCCTGAGAAAAAACTCACCTGAGAACGGGTTGTCTATCGTGCTGCTGGTTCCGGCGGGCCTGGCCAGGGGGTAGGCGTGTTTGATCAGGTCGATCAGCCTGGACTCCATATTCGTCTTGACATCGATCATTATCAGGCTGCCTCCCTGCTGTAGATGGTCGTGAAAAGGCTGAAGCCGGTAGTTGTCGCTGGAGCTGCCGATCAGGCCACCCAGCCAGGTGGAAAAGCCGAGAAGTATCAGGCAGGAAAACAGCGTGATAGTCGAAGCAACCGGATGTCCATCCAGAAATTCGTACAGAGAGAGACCTGCCAGTACTGCGAGAAGGGTTCCAACCATGAGTCCGCGCTCGCCGGCATGGATGGTGTCAAACTCCTCAATGAAGGTAAGATCATTGAGGTGGTACTTCTGGATACTTGTATGGTCTTTGTGGGCTATGTGGATGTGATTATCGGGAATGCCTTCCGCTTCCACCAGGGAAGCCAGGACTTTTGAGCTGTCCAGATCAGGTAGCAGATAGAGTTGTTGTTTCATGGCTTAGACTTCCTTTTTCTGGCTATGAAAAACGGACCGAAATACGATCGTATAATCTGGTTACGAAGTCCCCGTTGGAATGGATCACCCTGTCTCGCTGCCCGTTTTATCAGCAGAGAAAGAAACGGCACTGCCTTAAAAGCTCTCTACGGCAGCAGGTTAACTTTTTCCTACCCAGGCGGTGCACCAGCCTTCAGGCTCCACAGAATGGCCCTGGAAAAGCTTACATTCATGGTTGTTGGGAACAAAGTGGAGGCAGTTGTCACAGCGCCGGCCTGCAACAAAACCGGGAACTTTTGCTGCCTCTGCAGCAGTTTTTCTGTACTTGAGAGCCATTGCTGCAGGGGGATTGTCAGGGGTTGCGGCAGGCAGTTGACTGTCCTCCGCCCTTGATACCGGGATGTTCAGGAGAGGAATCAATATCGCTCCTGCAGTCAGTCGGAGAAAGTCTCTTCGGGATTGTTCAGCCATGTTCTGTCTCCTCTGTTCCATTCACTGGATCGTGACCAAAATTCTGTTTTCGGCATCAAATTCCTACGGACGGTCAGTTGCACTGGATCATGAATCAGGCTGGATGAGGGGTTATCGATAAAGAGAGTCGTCCTCTTCAGAAAAGGGTTTCAGGGGCGGCCTGCCCTGTTGTTCGAGCCAGCGGGATAACTGGTCGTTGTATCGATCCCAGACACAGGGGCTGCAGCCGCCACCGCAGCATTCGTCATCGGCCGGTCGCTCCGGTTTTTCTATGGGCTTCCTATCATCGAGATCGCCAGTGCCTGTGTTTTTCATCGTTTTTCTCAGGCTGCGCAGCCGTTTATAGTAGTGTCAGTAATCACACTCAAAGCTTTTCGGGATTGAGTCATTTCTTTGAGTTTCTTCACTCCAAAGCGGCATTATCACCCCCGGATCTGCATGATTTGATCAGAATAGGGCGGGAAAAAGGCTCCCGTCATAATGGCTTTCATAACTCTTCACTGATAGCCTTTGCAGAGCAACCCGAATATTGCTTATACAGGCCTGTCCGTTGATGGCAGGCCATGATTAGAACACTGATGTCAGATTTTATTCAACACTCATGAAACCCATCCGATTACTGGACACCCGTCTTGCCAACCAGATTGCCGCCGGTGAGGTGGTGGAACGCCCGGCCTCCGTGGTTAAGGAGCTGTTGGAGAACAGTCTTGACGCCGGCGCCACCCGGGTCAATGTGGAAGTAGAGAGCGGCGGGGTAAAACTGATCCGTATTCGAGATGATGGGCATGGCATTGGCAAGAATCAGCTGGCCCTGGCTCTGTCCCGTCACGCCACCAGTAAAATCTCGGAGCTTGAAGATCTTGAAGGTGTTTCAACTCTCGGGTTCCGAGGCGAAGCGCTGGCATCCATCAGTTCTGTTTCCCGCCTGACACTGACCTCCAATATGGAAGGGCAGGAATCTGGCTGGCAGGTTCGCACTGAAGGGCGGGATATGGAAGCCGTTGTGAATCCGGCGCCCCACCCGGTTGGCACCACCATTGAAGTTAAGGATCTGTTTTTTAACACTCCTGCGCGCAGGAAATTTCTTCGGACGGAGAAAACCGAGTTCTCTCACCTGGAAGAGGTGATGAAACGGCTGGCGCTTTCAAGGTTCGACGTGGGCTTTAGCCTGCGGCATAACCAGCGAAGTGTTCATCAGCTTCGTCCGGCGACAACCCAGGCAGAGAAAGATCGTCGGGTGGCTTCCCTGTGCAGCCCGAAATTTATCGAGAACGCCGTCATCATTGATGTGGAAGCTTCAGGGCTGAAGCTCTGGGGCTGGGTCGGGTTGCCTGCCTTCTCCCGCTCCAGTGCCGACCTGCAGTATTTCTTCGTTAATGGTCGTGTGATCCGGGACAAGCTGGTGGCCCATGCGGTCAGGCAGGCCTACCGTGACGTACTGTACGGTGGACGTCATCCGACGTTTGTTCTGTACCTGGAACTGGACCCGGCCATGGTGGATGTGAATGTCCATCCTACCAAGCATGAAGTGCGTTTCCGTGATGGTCGGACAGTGCACAATTTTCTGTTCAGCACCTTGCATAGGGCCCTGGCGGAAGTCAGCCCTGAGGACCAGCTCCCTCCGGCAGTGATGTCGCAGACGGAAACAATGGCCACAGGTATAGATGCGGGAGAGTTCAAAGGCCAGGAGAATATAAAACTGGTGAACGAGCCGGCCAGAACTTCCTGGTCTTCTGGCAGTGGTGGCGCTTCGCCGAGAAGCGAATCTGCTTCTCCGGAACCCGGTCAAGTTCAGCGACAGCTTCAGGCGTACAGTGAACTTTACTCATCATCAGCAGATGTGATTTCGACTGGAGAGGGACGACAGCCTCTGGCTGTTGGCGAGGTTGCCCTTGTGACACCTCAGGAGCGGGAAAGTGTTCATGCAGAAGCCTCGGAGCATTCAGATATTCCGCCCCTGGGTTTTGCAGTAGCGCAGTTGAAAGGGGTTTATATCCTGTCTGAGAATGAACAGGGCATGATCCTGGTGGATATGCACGCCGCTCATGAACGCATCACTTATGAGCGTATGAAGGTCGCCTGGCACGAAGAAGGTATCAGGGCTCAGCCCCTGCTGGTGCCCAAGTCTCTGGCGGTCAGTGATCGTGAAGCCATCTGCGCGGAAGAGAACGCAGAATACTTCAAAAAGCTCGGCCTGGAACTGGAACGGATGGGACCTGAAACCCTGCTGGTCCGGCAGGTACCAGTGATGTTGCAGAATGCCGATGTGGAGCAGCTTGTTCGAGATGTGCTGTCAGACCTGATGCAGCACGGCGGCAGTGACCGGGTGGAATCCAAAATCAATGAAACTCTCGCCACCATGGCCTGCCATGGTTCTGTCCGGGCCAATCGCAGGCTTTCAATCGAAGAAATGAATGCCCTGTTACGGGACATGGAGCGTACTGAGCGGAGCGGCCAGTGTAATCATGGTCGTCCAACCTGGACACTGCTGACCATGGAACAGCTGGACAAACTTTTTTTGCGGGGGCGTTGAACAACAACTGTCGAGCCTGCGCTAAGACCAGTGCGGGCGGAGCCCCTTTGAAGTTTTTAGTCCAGAGCCAGAGCCTGATACCCTCCGACTGCCGACTGCCGACTGCCGACTGCCGACTGCCGACTGCCGACTGCCGACTGCCGACTGCCGACTGCCGACTGCCAAAACTCTTCTGACCAGAAGGGAATCCTTACATTTCGCTTCGACTATTGACCTATGTCAATAAAATACGCTTTTGTCTCATTTAGCATGAACGAACGTTCGTTAAAGTTAAAAATTCAGAACACGAACAAGGAGCCAGGTCATGAAAACCCACGTACTTGTACAGCCTTACATGCGCAGCAAGGGAGAGGATGTCACCAACCCGGGCGCTGACCCGGAGCGTTTTGACACCCTGCTGAAACGGACCACCGAGCAGATGCAGTTCGCTGACCAGAACGGCTATGCCGGTTTCTGCATGACCGAACACCACTTTCAGGTGGAAGGGATTGAAACCACGACCAACCCGATTCTGTGGAATTTGCACATAGCCAAACACACCCAGAATCTGATGGTTGGCCAGGTCGGTATGGCGCTGACGGCGCACCATCCGCTGCGTCTGGCTGAGGATCTGGCCATGCTGGACCATATGGTGGATGGTCGTCTGTTTGTGGGATTTGTGCGCGGCAACACGCCTCGCTGGCTGAATACACTGGCCCAGCATCTGGATATCACCACTACACAGTCTGACCGTTCGGAAGCGGATAAGAAAAACCGCCGCCTGATGGAAGAGTCCTGGCAGATTGTGAAAAAAGCCTGGACCGAAGACACCTTCAGCTACGAAGGCGAGTTCTGGCAGGTGCCGCCGAAAGGCATTCAATGGCCATTTCTGCCTACCCAGAAATGGGGTGGGGCTGATGCTCTTAGTGAAAATGATGAACTGCAGAAGATTGGCGTGGTGCCCAAACCCCGTAAGCGTGACGGCCGTGAATACCCGCCTCTGTACGTGCCCTTCTCATGGTCTATGGAAACGGCCCGCTTCTGGGCGAAAGAAGGCGCCAAACTGGTGGCGTTTGTCTCCAAGGATGAGTTCATCGATATGACCATGGACATCTACATTGAAGAGTGTCACAAGCATGGCCATACCGAAAGAACAACCGGCAACACCCTGGTGCTGGGTGGCCACCTGACCATCGGCAGCAACGAAGCCCAGGCAAACAAACACTATGACGATTTCGAAAACCTCTTTAATACCGCTTACAACACACCGCCGTATAATGTTCCTATGGGCCGTGTCTGGAAGGGCACTGTACAACAGGTGATTGACCAAGTGGGTGCGCTGAAGGAGAAGTACGGCACCGAAGAGTTTGTCTGCTGGCACCACGTGGGTTATTTCGAACAGGAAGAAGAACTGGAAATGCTGGATAACTTTGCCCAGGTCATCAAGGCCTTCCAGTAAAACCAGCACATTAAAAAATAGCAGGGAGCCATCACCATGACAGCACTGATCAAAGGCCGCAAGCCGGAAAAAGCCGAGCAGCTTCTCCCCACATACTGCTACACCAAAGAGCAGTGGTTTGAACGGGAGAAAAAAGAACTGTTTAACCGCAGCTGGATTTATGTCTGCCAGGCTTCCGACCTGCAGAAACCGGGAGATTTTATCACGGTGCAGGTGGGCGAATACCCGTTGGTGGTGATTCATGGCGATGATGGCGAACTCCACGGTTTCCACAACCTCTGCCGTCACCGTGGCGCCAAGATCCTGGAAGGCCAGGGGAATATCTCCCGCGCCATTGTCTGCCCCTATCATCGCTGGTCCTACAGCAGGAACGGAGACTTGAAAGCTATCCCCCAGGGGAAAGATCTGTTCCCGGAAGTGAACAAGTGTTCTCTCAGTCTGAAGCGTGCGGCACTGGGAGAATATCGAAACCTGCTGTTTATCAACCCTCAGGAGAGTCCGGCGGAAAGCTTCGAGGATTTCCTGGCGGACATTCCCGCCAACACCTGGCCAGGCAAAACGGAAGAGTTGGAGCCGCTGGTGAAAATGCGCTGGGAGATCGACTGCAACTGGAAGGTGTTTGTCGAAAACGCTGAAGACGGTTACCACCTGATGCACCTGCACAAGGACACTCTGCAGGGCCCGAAACCGGAGGGGCAGGACTGGAGAGCAGTTGGACGACACTGGATATGGGATGGCAAGGTTCCCCTGTTTGGCAAGCGCCTTAAGACCATGTCCGAGGAGGAAAAGGCAAAATATGCCGACTGGCAGATTGTTCCCGGTACTGACCCGAAGACCTATGGTGGCCAGGTCTATAAGCTGTTTCCGACGTTTATTTTGATGCCGCTGCTGGATATCGCCTCCATCACTCGCCTGGAACCGGTCTCTGCGCAAAAGACCCGGATGGAAGTTGTTGTCATGGCACCCAGGCCCCGCTCGGCAGAAGAAAAGCAGCAGCAGCTGGAAAAACTGCTGGCCTTTGCACCCATGCCCGGAGCCACGGTCAATGAGGATGGTTGGGTCAACGATGGGAAATATCTACGCATGGAGAACTTCAAGGATGAGCATCCCCTCGTCAGCGGCAACTTCCACCATGAGGATGTGTGGCAGGTGCAGATGATGCAGCAAGGCATGAATTCTCCAGCTTATGAGATGGGCCCGATGGCTCCTGAGGTGGAAACGGCCCTTACCTACTTCCAGCAGAATGTGCTGGATTTTGTGCCCCTGAAGGAGGAGGGTTGATCCAATAAACCGCGTCCAGGTAGAAACGTAAAAATGAGAGCCTGTCCGAGAATAGAAAGATCGGCCTGAAATCCAGAAAGAACGGTCTATTTTTCCGATGAATTTGATTGAAGAGGCCCATTATTCGCACAAATTCATCAAAAAAATGGCCTCGTTCTACTGAATTTCATACTCGACCATTATTCTCGGTCAGGCTCCTAGAACTATTGTCTCTGGACAGGCCGCTGGCTAATTAAAATCTTCTGTAAACTCAAAGAATATTACTTGCCCATTGGGGTCAGTTACCGTTATACCCTGATTGGTTATTTCAAATTCATTAAACTCAGTTTTTCATAGTGAGCTGTAAGTCAAAACAGTGTGCAGGCATAACCAAAGATTGTGAAAGGCGAGTCGTCGTCGTCACCATCGTCGGGGGCGTTCTCAGGGAATGTTGCCAGGAAATGTCCGATGCCGTTATGAGCGATAACAATGCTATCATTGCCGGCATGGTTTAAGGCTTCCTGTAGCGTTGACACAAGAGGCGCAAAACCACCTGGCATATAAACCTGGATAATCACCTCTCCTGTTTGAATATTTGGCATCAGTAAGATGATGGCCTTACCAAGCCAGTCTGCCAACGGAGGTAATATGGTCGGAGATCCCCACTGCCCTGAACTAAGATGGGCTAAATCATTTTGCTGGGCGGCTGCAAAAACAGGGTCTTCGGAAAAGTGTTCGGAGATTGCGGCAAGAGCCTCCTGCACAGGTACACCAGCGTTTTGAGTAACAGCGTGAATCAAACAGTGTCCATCGGCAGGCGTATCCTGTGTCGTCAGCCCTGCTTGTTGCAACTGAGCAGAAAGCTGAGCCTGGTATAGCTTTAAAGTGTGTCCGGGAATGCTTGAGGCGGCTAAATCTTCTTGATAGTCGGTCAGGTCGGTTAATTGTAAGGCATTGTTTGCAGAAAGCTCACGGTAGTTGGCCATCAAGGAGAGGGTCTGAAAGAGAGACCGACTCATCCACTTCGATTGAAGTACCGGCTCATAGACTCTTCTTGGCAAAGTTATGTCTTTCTTATCCCCCTCCTTCCTGTCACGGGCTTGTAGCGCAGTGGGGCGTTGGTTTGCCAAAAAATCTTGAGCACTTACTGGCCGAACAATTCTCCAATTATCTTTTAATATACTCTCTTCTATCAAGTCATAAATGATTTGCCTGACAGGGGTGTATTTTTTGGTTTCATGGGTCATACGTTCATGCCCTGTTAGTTTAATCAGTGTCCCACCATCAAAAAACAGCCAGTCATGATGTCTTGTATTGTGCGTGTAACCTGCTCGATCAAGAGAGGATAGCGCTTCCAGCATTAGCCTTAACACTGTTTTAAAAGCGCTCAATGTCGGAGACTGGGAAAACTTTTCTTGGAAATCAGACAAGCTGCTTTCTGCTAATTCTTCGATGATTACTGTGTGACCATGAAATGGAAATGAGGCCAGCAGCTGAACTGAGCGGCATCCGTCTATTTTAGAAAGCTGCTCCATTATTTCAATATGTGGTTTCATGTCTTGAAAGTTTCTCTGCCAGTACTCCATTGCCACGGCCTTTCCTTCTGACGATTGGCATCGATAAATATCGACTGGCTTACTAAAGCTGCAGGCCAGTTGATTGAGCAGACGATAGCCATTTATCCGCAGGAGTGGGGACTCGTGTTTTAGTTCAAGAGAAAGTCGCTCGATGTATATGATGGATTCCCTTTCCCTAAAGCAGCTTATCGAACAGAACCCCAGCAGTTCATCGTATTTATATATGCAGAGCGTAAATGAGTCCTGCTGGTCAGATATAGCAAAACTGCTCCTGCAAGTATGCGTTATCTTAGCCTGCAGACCGGGCACCATGGCCAGGGGTATAATATGCTGCTGGCCTATTGGTTGTTCGGCTAATTTTTTCAGAGTTTCCTGTTTATCCTCATTCAGACAGTCGCTAAGCCAGTCAAGCAGTATAAAGTCTCCTTCCCGGGCATCAGGGTCTCGAACAAACTCAAGGGACCGGACAGAATTATCGTCATCGTAGAAAATGTAATAGCACCCCAGAAGTTGCTTCATACACTTGACGCTATAAATCTGGGTTACTCCCCCATTGACAGTTGTGCTGGCAGTTATGAGCAAGCCAGCTGCTATCTGTGTAATGAAAAACCTGAGTTGATACATTGAGCCAGGTCCATGCAGAACAAATCGTGGGCGTGCATGGAATATGGCCGTGAATAAACCGGTTCGCTAGGAGCCTGTCGGACTTAAGGTGATTTCGGCCTGAAATCCAGAAAGAGCGGCCACTTTTCGATAGAAAGCGGATGAGAGTCTCGTTGAATTTGCTTAAATAGGTCAACTATTCGCACAAATCCAACGAAAAAACTGACTCGCTCTACTGACTCTTACCATGAAGAGCATGCTCGAAAGCTCAAGTCCGACAGGCTCCTGGGTTTTAACCGGCTTTTAAGGGGGGCGGAAAGAGAAGCTGCTGCGGACACTATGATCAGGTAGAATCTCCAGCCTTTTTCCGGCTCTTGGCAGGCATCATGGATAAGGACCAGATATCATCAACGACAGGAGATGGCGCAGACCTTCCTCCGGCAATCTTTCTGATGGGACCAACGGCCTCAGGAAAAACGGACCTGGCGATTGCCCTGTCCGAAGCTCTGCCCTGTGAGTTGATCAGTGTCGATTCTGCACTGGTTTACAGGGGGATGGATATTGGTACCGCCAAACCCTCTGCAGAGGAGCTGGCGCGGGCGCCGCACCGGCTGATTGATATCCGGGATCCGGCTCAGCCCTATTCCGCAGCGGAATTTCGCGAAGATGCCCTGCGAGAGATGACTGACATCACCTCAACAGGAAAAATCCCACTTCTGGTCGGCGGTACCATGCTTTATTTTAAAGCACTCCGCGACGGGTTGGCGAGACTGCCGGCCGCAGATCCGCAGATTCGTGAGCAGCTTCTGGCCGAGGCGAACCGTTCCGGTTGGGAGCAGCTTCATAAACGTCTTGCGCAGGTCGATCCCAGGGCCGCCGAAAGAATCAAGCCAACGGACACCCAGAGGTTGCAGCGGGCCCTGGAAGTCTACCAGTCAACAGGCCGGCCATTGTCAGACTGGCATCAGGAGCAAGAAGACAATTGTCTTCCGTATCGGGTGGTGAATCTTGCCATTGCCCCGAAGGAGAGATCTGTTCTTCATCAGAGAATTGAAAAGCGCTTCCGGCAGATGCTTGCGCAAAATTTTATTGATGAGGTTCGTGGATTATACGGACGTGATGATCTCTACCCTTTCCTGCCCTCCATCAGGGCGGTTGGCTATCGCCAGGTTTGGGGGTATCTTGAAGGGGAACTAAGTTATGACGAGATGGTCGAAAAAGGCATTGTGGCCACGCGGCAGCTGGCCAAACGGCAGTTAACCTGGTTGCGCAGTTGGCCAGAGGTGCACTGGCTGGACAGTTTGTCGGTGGATCTTCCCGGTGACGCCTTGAAAGTAGTGAAGACTGCCCTCAAATAAGAGATAATTGGCCCATTCCCTGTATTCAAATGCTGTTGCAGAGTCATCTGGTAAAGACTGGTACGTGAGAACCTTCAATTGTTCCTGCAGTTCCGGCGTGAGTAGCTAGTATTACCTATTGATGGCAGTGTGTAGCATCGCATACTGTTGGCCAGCGAATTATTGGGCTGTACACAGATTGAACAATCAGGTACTGGCACTGCCGGTCGAGCGAATAGCCCACTACTAGATCTGAATAGAAGTGAAACAAGGCTATTCAAAACCCGAGAATTAATAAGGAGTACAGAAATGTCAAAAGGGCATTCTCTACAAGACCCTTACCTTAATGTGCTGCGTAAAGAGCGCGTACCGGTTTCCATTTACCTGGTAAATGGTATCAAGCTCCAGGGGCAGATCGAATCTTTCGATCAGTTCGTGATCCTTCTTAAAAACACTGTAAGCCAGATGGTTTACAAGCACGCTGTTTCCACAGTGGTACCCAGTCGTCCGGTAAGACTGCCGATGCAGGGGCAGGACATGCCTGAGCACGAGCAGGAGTAAAACAGCCTTGCGCGTTGGCAGTAATTTCTCCCTCGCAATCGTGATGGGTGATTGCTTTCACGCTAAAAGCTGTATAATGATCTGAAAGGCGCCTTGAGCGCCTTTTGGTGCTTTTTCCTGCAATGAATAGCTCTTCTTCCGTTTCCTGCCTTCATGAACGGGAAACGCTGTCCGGCGGGATACTGCACCAGACCCATCATGAAAAAAGCGGTGTATTGACAGCCGCAGCAGCTCAGGAGTCGCTACTTGTTTTTTGAACGCCATGAAGGTGGTGAGAGAGCGGTACTCGTTCACCTGGATCTGAATGATGACAGGGAACGGGAAGATCCCCAGGAATTCATGGAGCTGGCCAGCTCCGCCGGTGCTGAATCCGTAGCTTTCATCACGGTTAACAGCCACAAACCTTCCCCCCGTTATTTTGTCGGTCCCGGCAAAGTCGAAGAAATCAGACAGCTGGTATTGCAGCACGAAGCCGACCTGGTGTTGTTTAATCACGCCCTTTCTCCCAGTCAGGAACGAAACCTGGAAAAAGAACTGGAATGCCGGGTGCTGGATCGAACCGGGTTGATCCTGGATATCTTTGCCCAGAGAGCCCGGACCTTTGAAGGCAAGCTCCAGGTTGAACTGGCGCAGCTGGAGCACATGAGCACCAGGCTGGTTCGTGGCTGGACTCACCTTGAACGTCAGAAAGGGGGTATTGGCCTGAGAGGGCCGGGTGAAACCCAGCTGGAAACCGACCGACGACTGCTGCGTGCGCGCATCAAGAGCATTACCCGCAGGCTGGACAAGGTTCGCAGGCAGCGTGACCAGGGGCGTCGCTCCAGGCAGAGGGCAGAAGTGCCACAGATCTCCCTGGTGGGTTACACCAACGCCGGCAAGTCGACGATGTTTAACAGTCTTACCTGCGCCGATGTGTACGCTGAAGACCAGTTATTCGCAACGCTGGACCCGATCCTGCGACGGCTGGATCTGGCCGACATCGGGCCTGTGGTTTTTGCCGATACTGTAGGCTTTATCCGTCATCTGCCGCACAAACTGGTGGAAGCATTCCGGGCCACCCTGGAAGAGACCCGCCAGGCCGATCTGCTGTTGCACATTATCGACGCACACGACCCTGAAAGAATGGATAACATCCAGCAGGTTCATGAAGTCCTCCGGGAGATCGGGGCCAACGATCTGCCAGCGCTTGAAATCTACAACAAGATTGACCTGCTGCCTGGCGTCGAACCGAAAATCCAGAGGAACGATGAAGGTCGCCCCGTGAGAGTCTGGGTCTCCGCAATCACCGGTGCCGGTCTTGACCTGATCCAGGAAGCCATCATTGAGCTGCTGGGCGATGATATGCTGAATGGCCGGCTGGTACTTGAGCCTGGTCAGGGCAAGGTGCGTTCCCGACTCTATGAACTGGGTGCCATCCAGTCGGAAGAGTACGCCGATACCGGCGAGCTGTTGCTGGATATCCGCATGCCCCGGCAGGATTTTGCCCGCATTTCCAAGCAGGAAGGCTTGCCGGAAAGCTGTCTGACAGAATTGTCTGCCTGATCGGTATTGATGGTTGGGCGGGTTGTTGCCGATGGGAAATTCTAAATAAAGGATGACCGTGCCGGGGTAAACATCGACTTCATATAACGGTCATTACCAATTCGGCTTGCGCTATTTGCTCTCCAAACTCTACAATCTGGCTCTGGGGCTGCCTGTCTTCTTTTATTCAGAGCGGGTGGCTATCAGGAACGACCAATAACCAGGGTCGGTCTGGGTCATCAGAGTGCCTGCTGCAGGAACTGAAAGCACATATTCCATGTCAGCCGAGAGTCTTGAGTATGACAGGGGGGAGTGGGCATAGACTTCAGGCGGATTCGAATATTCCGTTCCCAGAGTCTGACAGCACCATCGTGTTGCTCTCAGACTTTCCTAAATTATATTGCGCACTGTCAGGCGGGTGGCAAATGGTTCCCGACCCGGCAGGAGCTGCAGCCGATTCGATACTGACTCTACGGAGACATATATGGCCTGGAACGAGCCGGGTGGAAACAGCCAGGATCCATGGGGTGGTGGAAACAAGGGCAAAAATCAGGGTCCGCCGGATCTTGATGAAGCCTTTCGCAAACTTCAGGATAAACTAAACTCTCTTTTCGGTGGTGGCCGAAGCAGCGGAGGAACCGGAGGGCGTGATGGTTCGGGCTCTTCGTCCGGGATGTTCATAGGCATTCTGGTTCTTGCTGCAGTGGCTTATGTATGGAATGCACTCTATACCGTGGATGAAAAGGAGCGGGCGGTTATCCTTCGACTGGGTAAGTATGTTGAGACTGTTGAACCTGGTCTGCATATCTACTTTCCGCCATTTGAGTCCAAGTACCAGGAAAAGGTTACTGAACTCAGGACCTATAACCTGCGCCAGCAGATGCTGACCGAAGATGAGAACATTGTTGAAGTGTCCATGTCGGTCCAGTACAACATTGGAGACATCAAGTCTTACGTACTGAATGTTGCCAAGCCTCTGGTCAGTCTTGAAGAAGCAACACAGAGTGCCCTGCGACATGTGGTGGGTGGTTCTGAGATGTACCAGGTTCTCACCCAGGGACGTGAAGTCATGGGGACAGATGTGCGTAACCGTCTCCAGGATTATCAGAATATTTACGGTACCGGTCTTAAAATAGGTAAGATCAACATCGAAAGCGCCCAGGCGCCAAAGGAAGTCCAGGCAGCCTTTGATGATGTAATCCGTGCCCGTGAGGATGAACAGCGCTCCAAGAACAAGGCTGAAGCTTATTCCAACAGAATCATTCCGGAAGCCCGTGGTCAGGCTCAGCGTTTGATTGAAGAAGCCAATGCCTATCGCGATGAGCTGATTGCCCGTGCGGAAGGTGAGTCCCAGCGTTTCAGCAACCTGTTGTCTGAATACAGTCGTGCACCGGCTGTGACCCGTGAGCGTCTGTATCTGGAAACTGTTGAAGAAGTGCTTGCCAATACCAGCAAGGTGCTGGTGGATGTGAAAGGCGGCAACAACATGATCTACCTGCCACTGGATCAGCTGACCAAGGGTCGGACAACCAGCCAGGCCGGTATCCCTGCAGAACTGAGCTCCCAGGATCTGACGGAAATCACCAACCGGGTGACAGAGGAACTTAACAAGCGCGTCAGCACTGCACGCAGCGGGAGGATTGGTCGATGAGTCAGAAAGGTTTCAGCGGACTGATCGCCGGACTGGTTATCCTTGTCGTAGCCTGGAGCAGCCTGTTTGTGATCAGCGAACGTGAGCGGGCAGTTCAGCTGCGCTTTGGTCAGCTGGTCAAGCCGGATATCAAGCCAGGGCTGCATGTAAAAGTGCCTTTTATGGACTCGATTCGGGTCTTTGACGCCCGGTTGCAGAATCTTGAAGTGCCTTCCGAGCGTTTCCTGACTCTGGAACAGAAGGCGGTTATCGTCGATTCCTACATCAAGTGGCGGATTGACGATGTTGCAAACTTCTATCGTGCTACTGCCGGTGATCTGTTCCGGGCCAATACCCTGCTGTCCCAGCGGGCCGAATCCCGCATGCGGAACAAGTTTGGTGCCCTGACGCTGAACGAGGTAGTGTCCGGCCAGCGTGACAGCCTGATGAATGACATCACCAGTGAGCTGGATGCCGTTGCTCGTCAGGAACTGGGTGTTACCGTGGTGGATGTTCGCGTCAAGCGTATCGATCTGCCGCCTCAGGTCAGCGACTCGGTATTTGACCGGATGTCGTCTGAGCGTGAGAAGGAAGCCCAGGAATACCGTTCCAAGGGTAAGGAAATGGCTGAAGGCATCATGGCGAACGCAGACCGTGAACAGCGGGTGATCATGGCGCAGGCATACCGAAGCGCTGAAATTGCCCGGGGTGAAGGTGACGCCAAGGCTGCGGAAATCTACGCTGCCGCCTACCGTGTTGACCCTGAGTTCTATGCTTTCCATCGCAGTTTGCAGGCTTACAAGAAGTCCTTTGGCGATTCCAGTGACATCATGCTGCTGGAGCCGGACAATGACTTCTTCAACTACCTGAACAGCAAGGGTGGCCGTAAGGAGTAAGTGCCTGTTTCGCTCAACACCATGGTGACAGGCGAAACGAAAAACCGGCAGTGAACTCTTTCTCTGCCGGTGTTAAGATAGCGCAAACCGGGTCCAGCCCGGTTTTTTCGTGTGTGAGGAAGGTGTATGGATTTCTGGCAGCAGTTACTGGTCGCTTTCAGCCTGATGCTGGTGCTTGAAGGCATAGTGCCATTCCTCTACCCGCAGCGCTGGCGTCGCCTGGTTTCCCGATTGTCAGAAATTGATGACCGGCAGCTGAGAATGGCAGGGCTGGGAAGCATGATCCTGGGGGTGTTGCTGCTGTACATGACCAACTAGGCTCTGTTGACATAAGTTTGTCAGGTACAGTGGTTTGTAAAGCGGTCATATGCAAGGCAGACTTGTGCAGGCGTAGTCACTCTACGTCAATCAAGTCTAACGCTGTCAGATGGCCGCTTTACGAACCAGGCTACGCGCCCCGTCCTTAAGGACGCCAGCGAGAGAGCCCATAACTGCGTTCCAACAGCTTGAAATACGTAAAGTATTCCCGCGCTGTTGCGCCTTGCCTAGGCGGCCCCGTTTGAACTCTCTCGCTGACGCTGTACGCGATAAACTTATGTCAACAGAGCCTAAGGCCTTGTCCATAAATGACTTTGGAACAGGTTATTTATGAACACCGCCTGAAATAAGTTAACAAGAGAGGCTGTTATGACCGTCGCCGATCGCTGGCTGCTGCCGGACGGGATTGAGGAGATCCTGCCGCCCAGGGCCCGGAAAGCGGAAGCTTTGCGCAGAGAGATGCTCGACCTGTTTGACCGCTGGGGCTATGAGCTGGTGATTCCTCCGCACCTGGAGTTTATGGAATCTCTCACCGCTGGTCTTGGCCGGGATCTCGAACTGCAGACGTTCAAGGTAACGGATCAGCTGACCGGGCGCATGATGGGGCTCAGGGCCGATACTACCCCTGCCGCTGCCCGGATTGACGCCCATACCATGGTCGGCGAAGGTCCGGTCCGGCTGTGTTATGCTGGCAGCGTTTTTCATGCCCGCCCGGCTTTCCTGGGCGCATCCCGTTCACCCATTCAACTGGGTGCGGAGTTGTATGGGCATTCTGGCATCGAGAGTGACATCGAGGTCATTTCCCTGATGCTGGAAACCCTGGCGGCGGTGGACATCCATTCCGCCAGTCTGGATCTCGGCCATGTGCAGATCTATCGAACGCTGGCTGTCTATGCCGGGCTGGGAGAAAGTCAGGAGCAGGAGCTTTTTGATGCGCTGCAGCGGAAAGCTGTCAGTGAAGTCGGACAGCTACTGGATTTCTGGCAGGTAGATGAGACCATCGCTGAAATGCTCAAGGCATTGACTTCGCTGTCAGGGGATATCGAAGTCATCGGGCGTGCCCGCGACTTGCTGGCTGGCGCACCTGAAGCGGTTTTTCAGGCTCTGAACCAGCTGGAAAGCATTGCGCAAAAACTGGCAGCCATGTACCCGCAGGTTAACCTCTATTTCGATATGGGTGAGCTGCGCGGTTACAACTACCATACAGGTGTCGTGTTCGCCGCCTACCTGGCGGGGCAGGGGCAGGCCATCGCCAAGGGTGGCCGCTATGACGGCATTGGTCGTGCATTTGGCAGAGCGCGGCCAGCTACCGGCTTCAGTACCGATTTGAAAATCCTTCTGGATTTGAAACCGGTCAGCCGGGAAGAACGCAAGACGATTTATGCCCAGGTCGATGCAGATCCTGCCGTTGTGCAGGCTCTGAGGCGACAGGGGGAGCGGGTGGTATGCCAACTGCCCGGACAAGAGACAGACGCTGCGGGCATGGGTTGCGACCGGCAGCTGGTCTGCCGTGACGGAGAATGGGTTTTAGATTCCATCTAATGCACCGGCCTGTCACATATTTGTTTAGATTTTAAGAGACCGTTTCCATGGGTAAGACTGTTGTCGTACTGGGCACCCAGTGGGGTGATGAAGGTAAGGGCAAAATCGTTGACCTGCTGACCGAGCAGGCTGAGGCGGTTGTGCGCTTCCAGGGTGGACACAATGCCGGCCATACGCTGGTGATTGACGGTGAAAAAACCGTTTTACACCTGATTCCTTCCGGCATCCTGCGTGAAGATGTCGTCTGTTACATCGGTAATGGCGTTGTGCTGTCTCCTGAAGCTCTGCTGAAGGAAATTCACATGCTGGAAGAGGGCGGTGTGCCTGTGCGTGAGCGCCTCAAACTGAGCCCCGCCTGCCCACTGATCCTGCCATACCACGTTGCTCTGGACCAGGCGCGTGAAGCGGCCCGTGGCAAAGCCAAGATCGGCACTACCGGTCGTGGCATTGGCCCGGCCTACGAAGACAAGGTTGCCCGTCGTGGCCTGCGCGTGGCTGACCTGCTGCACCCTGAGCGTTTTGCCGAGAAGCTGAAGAAGGTGATGGAATATCACAATTTCGCTCTGGAGCACTACTACAAGGCTGAGCCTCTGGACTACCAGAAAGTGCTGGACGAAGCCCTGGCCATGGCCAAGGACATCGCGCCAATGGTGGATCGTGTTGTTGACCGTATTCACGAACATCATGGCAAGGGCGACCATATCCTGTTTGAAGGTGCCCAGGGCTCCCTGCTGGATATTGACCACGGCACCTACCCGTTCGTGACATCTTCCAACACCACAGCAGGTGGTGTATCCACTGGTAGCGGCTTTGGCCCTCTGTACCTGGATTACGTACTGGGTATCACCAAGGCTTACACCACCCGTGTAGGCGCAGGCCCATTCCCGACTGAGCTGTTTGACGAAGTCGGTGCACACCTGGCCAAGCAGGGTAATGAGTTTGGTGCGACCACCGGTCGTCCACGTCGCTGTGGCTGGTTTGATGCCGTTGCCCTGCGTCAGGCAGTACAGATCAACAGTGTTTCCGGTCTCTGTTTGACCAAGCTGGACGTTCTGGACGGCCTGGAAACCATCAAGATCTGCACTGGCTACAAAAACGCAGAAGGCGAATCCATCACTACTCCGGTAGACGTGGAAGAGTACGAAGCTCTGGAGCCAGTCTACGAAGAAGTACCGGGCTGGACAGAAACCACTTTCGGTGCCAAGAGCCTGAAAGACCTGCCTGAAAATGCCCGTGCCTACATCAAGCGCCTGGAAGCAGTGGTGGGTACGCCTATCCACATCGTTTCCACCGGTCCTGACCGTGTAGAAACCATCATCCTGGAACAGCCTTTCAACTGATCCTGATGAACACCTTCGGCCCGCCTGGCGGGCCGTGGGCTTTCCCTGCCCTGTATTGCACTCAAATTTCCCAACTTCCTAACGCCGCAGCTGCAGTTCAGGTTACACTGTGCCCCACTCTCACAGGCTGCTCCCATGCCGATAGTAAAAAACACTTCCCCGTTGTTATTCCGAGAGGTTAACTGACCCCATGTCAAAAGGGTGGAAAGAGTCCGATCCCCAGGCTGCACAAGAAGCGACACGCTACGCCAGTCCTATCCCAAGTCGCCTGTTTATCATGGAAACCCTGGAAAAGCGCGGGGCACCGGCCAGTCACAAGGTGCTGTGCCGTGAACTGGAAATCACCGATCCAGACCAGCAGGAGGCGCTTCTGTTCCGTCTGAAGGCGATGATCCGTGACGGTCAGCTGCTGGAAACCCGCAAGCAGACCTATGGCCTGCTGAGCAAGATGGATCTGATTAAGGGGCGGGTCCAGGGTAACAAGGAAGGCTTTGGTTTTCTGATTCCTGATGAAGGCGGAGAAGACCTGTATCTGTCCTGGCGGGAAATGCGTCAACTGTTTAACGGCGACCGGGCAGTCGTGCGCGAAACCGGAGTGGATCGTCGTGGACGCCGTGAAGGGCAGGTCGTTGAAGTGATTGAACGCAACACCACGCAGCTGGTGGGACGGTATTACGAAGAACATGGCAACAACTTCGTGGTGCCGGAGAATGTGCGCATCGACCGTGAAATACTGGTTAAACCCGGACCATTGATGCCTTCCCACGGGCAGTATGTCCTGCTGGAAATCTTGGAACAGCCGGGGCGCAGAACGCAGCCGGTGGGCTTGGTGAAAGAGATCCTTGGTGACCGCCAGGATGCCGGGCTGGAAATTGATGTTGCCGTTCGAACCCACAATATTCCCCATGAATGGCCGGAAGAAGTTCTTGAACAATGTGAGAAATTCAAGAGCGAAGTGGCGGAGAAAGACAAGCAGCATCGTGTTGATCTCCGGGAAGTACCCTTTGTCACGATCGATGGCGAAGATGCCCGGGATTTTGATGATGCCGTCTACTGTGAAAAGAAAAAAAATGGCGGCTGGCGGCTGTTTGTAGCCATTGCTGACGTCTCTCATTATGTGAGGCCCGGTTCGGCTTTGGATAAGGAGGCTCATAACCGCGGGACATCGGTTTATTTCCCCGGCACGGTTATTCCGATGTTGCCGGAAGTCCTGTCTAATGGCCTCTGCTCGCTGAATCCCGAAGTGGATCGCCTGGCCATGGTCTGCGAAATGACTATCAGCGCCCGGGGCAAGGTTTCCGGATACAAGTTTTACGAAGGGCTGATTCGCTCCCATGCCCGGCTGACCTATACCGAAGTCTGGGAGATGCTGTCCCGGCCATTAAGCGACGATGGCAAGGAGTACCGTCGCCAGCGCAAGGCTCTGGTTCCCCACATCGAAGAATTGTACAACCTCTACAAGATCTTCAGGGACGTTCGGCATGAGCGTGGCACCATCGATTTCGAAACCGTGGAAACCCAGATCCTGTTCGGGCGTAATCGCAAGATCGACAAGATTGTGCCAGCCGTCAGAAACGATGCCCACAAGCTGATTGAAGAATGTATGCTGTGCGCCAACGTCTGTGCCGCACGTTTTCTGGAAAAGCATGATCTGGCGGGGCTGTATCGGGTTCACGAAGGCCCGACCATGGAGAAGCGGCTGAATCTCAACAGCTTCATTGCCAGCCTGGGACTGTCATTACCGGCCGGAAAGCTGAAACCTGCGCATTTCCAGGCTCTGCTCGACCAGGTGCGGGATCGACCGGATTTCAACGTCATACAGCTGGTTGTACTGCGTTCCATGAGCCAGGCGGTTTATACCTCCGATAACCAGGGGCACTTTGGCCTGGCTTTTAATGCCTATGCGCATTTCACCTCGCCTATCCGCCGTTATCCAGATTTGCTGGTGCACAGGGCTATTCGTCACATTGTTCGCTCGCCGGTTGAGACCCGTCATGTCACCAGGGTTGGCGCCAGGGATCTGAATCGCAAGACGATTTACCCTTACGACGCCACCCAGGTACAAGCCATGGGTGAACATTGCTCGACGACAGAACGTCGTGCCGATGAAGCCACCCGGGACGCCATGGACTGGCTCAAGTGCGAATACATGCAGCAGCACATCGGGCAGACCTATAAAGGCGTGGTGTCCGCTGTGACCGGCTTTGGCCTGTTTGTGGCGCTGGATGACATCTATGTCGAAGGGTTGGTGCACATCACTAGTCTTCCGGATGATTACTACCATTACGATAACGTTCATCATCGCCTCAATGGTGAAAGAACGGGGCGGAGCTTCCGCTTGGGTGATGAAATAGAAATTGTTGTTTCCAGCGTCAATATGGATGACAAGAAGGTCGATTTTGAACTGTCGTCTAATCAGGGGCTAAAGCCCAGGAAGGGTCGAGGTGCTTCAAAAAGTCGAAGCAGAGCTGGTAAGCAGCTGGCCAGTGTTGGCAAAAGCCGGGCGGCCAAACAAGCTTTGATCGAAGCGGCCAAATCGGAAGAAACAGGCCAGAAGGCGGGCAAAAAGCGCAAGCCAACCCGCAAGAAGAAAGCCAAGGATAAATCCTCTCGTAAGAAGTCCGGGCCTTCAGCGGCTAAACCAGCTGCGAAACCAACTGCGAATAGTGGTACTGCCAGGAAACCCGCAGGTCGTCAGCCAAGAAAGCGTCAGGCGAAGTAAGCCTGACCTTTTCGCTACGGTTTCTCGAAACGGTAGAAAAGATTGGGCTCACTGATGACATACAGATTGCCGTCGTCGTCCATAGTCACACCTTCCGGCTGCGGGATGCTGTCCTCCAGGCCGTGCCAACCGTCAGACAGTTCCATGTAACTGACAATTTTTCCCTGGTCATCCATTTCGGTCAGCCGCCTGGATTCATCACCAAGCACCAGCAGGTGCCCTGTTTTGTCATCGAAATGCAGGCCGGAGTAATCCGTGTTGGAGACCTTAGCGGATCGATGGAAGTGCTCGGGGCTTGAGAACAAAACCTGACGTTCATCTCTTTTGCCCGCCAGTCCGGCGATCTCGTATAGAGCCATTGGGTCCCGCTCTTTGGCGACAAGCAGGCTCTGTGTCCGGGGATTCCAGGCCAGTCCTTCAAAGCCTTTGTTTTCTCCTGCGTCGATGTTGAATGTGAAGCCCGGCATCTGCGACAGGTCCAGCCTGTCTGTGGTTTCGTTAATGTTCACAAGAGCCAGGTGCTGGCGCCTTTCGTCGGCAATGACAAATTGATCGCCGCCTGTCCAGGTAATGGCTTCGATGTCCTGGGCGGCATCGACCTTAATGGTACGAAGGAGGTGTCCACTTGCAGTAAGTTCAAGGACTTCTGCAGGGCTGTTTCGTACCATGAACAGTGTCGAGGTTAGCTGGTTCCAGGTCAGGCCAGACAAATTGTCTCCGTCCTCGCCAATGATTACCGGCGGGGCCACGAGTTTATAATCTGGCAACCAGATGGATTGGATCCTGTCGTGCTGACTCGTGGAAAACATCAGGTAGGCACTGTGTAGCTGGCTGACAAGCCCGGAAAACAGGGATGCTGGCCAAAGAAGGCTGATAACGAGAACAAGGAAAATAATCTGGTAGGTGCGCTGTTGGCGAATCCATTCCAGTGTGATGTGAATAGCTTCCATGACAGAGCCTGAGCCAATGGGGAATAACCAAAGTATGAAGGCTCCAGGCGAAACAAATATGACGGAATTACTGAAAAATAATGACTATGCAAGTGGTGAATAAAAATTTTAACAGAATCCGTTCTGCGGATTGTTTTGCTAGTTGGAATCGGTTGTCACTGCTGTCCGGTTAAACATACCCTAGCTCCAAGCTGCTCTAATTCTGGGCAAAATTGGCTTTTATTCTCCCTGGCGGGTCGTTAAACAGTTCCAGCAGTGGACGGCGACTCGTCAAGTTGAGACTGATCTTTCTGGCTATTTGTTGTAACGATAGCTTGGAGTAGGTAGTAATCTGAGCAAGACGCAGTAACAGGTAGGCAATCATGGCAGTCAATACTTGAATCTTGACAGCGTTTTCGCTGCGCCCCAGAAAGCGTTTGATCTTCAGGTGGTAGTGGGGCAAAGCTGTTAAATTGCATGAATATCAATACCAAATTCGATTTGGTTAATCAGCAATCCGATTACAATATCGTGCATTTTCTCTAATTTCGAAAAG
>JBPCXN010000036.1:0-10424 GCA_051008495.1 Endozoicomonas sp.
CAGTCAAAATCCCCTGTTTTACCAACGCTGGCTGAGCCTGTTATGCCAGGATCTGGCAGGCTGCTTTTCCGCACTTGTCGTTAACTGCAACGACGAGAACTGGACGCCCGCTGCCGTATGGCCAGAAACAGGTGCCGATACCACGGCTCTTACTGAGCTGGTGGATGAAGTCATACACCAGAAAACACGACTGGTGATGCCTTTATCGCCGGTTCCTGGTCAATCACAGCAGGCTTATGGCCTGGGCCTGCCTGTCGAGCACTCTTTTGAGAAGAAAGGCGAGGTTATCAGTGTGGTGGCTGTTTCCGTGCGTGCCGAAAATGCCAATGTTCTGAAAACTGTCATGGACGTTCTGCAGAAGAGTGTGGTCTGGCTACGGGTGGCGGGTCTCGAGAAGCAGCAATGCCAGATGCAGGGTTCCTACAACCGGTTATCGGAAGCGTTTGATTTGCTGGCAAAGGTTTTGGCCGGCCATGACTTCGACGCCAGCGCCATGGCGCTGCTGTCTGCACTGGGGATCTCCCAGAACTCTGAGCTGGTAGCGCTTGGCTTTCTTGAGCAGAACCGCGTGAAAATCTGCCACCTGTCCCAGAGCAGCCGTTTCGGTGAAAAAATGAATGTCGTTCGTCGTCTGGAAGCGGCGATGACGGAGGCCACCGATCAACACCGGAGGATTCTCTGTCCAGATGTATCTCCTGGTGAGGGCCAGGACTCTGACTATCATCAACCGGTGATTCTGGCACATAAAGCTCTGGTGGAAGGGGCAGGCCAGAGTGTATCCGGTGTCGGCTATTCGGTACTGACCCTTCCACTTCTGGTTGATGGAGAATCTGTCGGTGCGTTGATTCTGCAAAGGGAGGGCCTGAGCCCTTTCACGGAAGAGGACGCGCAATATTGTGAAAGTGTCGTTTCTTTATCCGTGCCTTACTTACTCAAAAGCCGGTCGGCGAGTCAATCTTTGTTCCGTCTGGCTCTGACCCGCTTCCGGCGGCAGCTGGAGAAGCTGTTCGGAAAAGGCTATCCCGGCAGAAAGCTGGTGGCAGTATTGAGTGTGACCCTTGTGGCTCTGCTCGGCAGCCTGACAGGTGAGTACCGCCTTTCGGCCAACGCCACCCTGGGTACAGAGCTGCAGCGAAGTATTGTTGCTCCGGTTGATGGCTTCGTTGTAAAGGCTCCTGTCCGTGCCGGTGACCGGGTGAAGGCCGGCGATGAAATGGTGCACCTCGATGACCGGGAGCTGCAGTTGGAACGGTTGCGCTGGAAAAGCCAGCAGGTGCAGCTGAGGCGGGAACTGCAGGATGCCCTGGGGGCGAATGAGCGAGCCAGGGTTAATATCATCACCGCCCAGATTGACCAGGCCAGTGTCCAGCTGGAGCTGGTGGAAAGCCAGATCAAACGGACTGTTCAGCGGGCTCCCTTCGATGGACTGGTGCTATCCGGTGATCTCTCGCAGAAACTTGGTGGCACTGTTCGACGGGGGGAGTCGCTGTTTGAAATCTCCCCCCTGGATGCCTGGCGTATTCAGCTGGAAGTGGATGAGAGTCGCATTGGCGATGTCAGGCTTGGGCAGGAAGGTTTTCTCTATCTCTCGGCTCTGCCGGAAACGCCCCAGACCTTTATCATCAGCCGGGTTACCCCGCTCACTGTCTCCCGGGATGGCGGCACTTTCTATCGTGTTGAAGCTTCTTTACAAGCCAGCGGCGGGAAGCTCCCGGCATTACAACCCGGCATGGCTGGCGTCGGTAAAATCCGCATTGATGAACGGCGGCTGATGTCTATCTGGAGCCGGGATATGCTGGCCTGGCTCCGTATGCAGTGGTGGATCTTCTGGGGGTAGGGGCATGAGCGGATCATTTTACAGCAAGGACTGGCACCGCGTTGAACATCTGAAACCCCGCCTGCGCTCCTCAGCCATTCTGCACCGGCACCAGTATCGAGGCAGAACCTGGTATGTTTTGCAGGACAGAACCTCCGGGCAGTTTCAGCGCTTTGCCCCGGAAGCCTTCCAGATCATCGCCCGGATGGATGGCGAGCGGACACTGGGTGAGCTCTGGGAGCTGGCCTGTGACCAGCTCGGGGATGAAATGCCGTCTCAGGATGAGATGATTGCGGTGGTGTCGGCTCTGTTCAGGGCCAATGCTCTGATAATGGCAACCATGCCGGACATCGCCGGCCTGCGTCATCAGCATCAGACGACAAGGCGCAACCAGTGGCTGCAGAGAGTGAAGTCGCCACTGGGCATCCGCATACCCCTATTTGATCCTGAAAATTTTCTGACAGCCACCAATGGCCTGGCCCGCCTGCTCTTCAGCCGTTGGGGGGCTATGCTCTGGTGTCTGGTGGTCGGTATTGGCGGTGTCCAGGCTCTGCTGCACTGGCCAGCGCTGTCGAACAACCTCAGTGACCAGCTGCTCAGCCTGGAAAGTGTGCTGCTGATGGTGCTGGTCTATCCGTTTGTGAAAACCCTCCATGAGCTGGGCCACGCCTGGGCGGTGAAGCGCTGGGGCGGAGAAGTCCATGAGATCGGCATTATGCTGCTGGTGTTTTTCCCGGTGCCCTATGTTGATGCCAGCGCTGCGACAGCGTTTGCCAGTAAGTATCAGCGTATGGCGGTTGGCGCCGCCGGTATCCTCGTCGAAGTCTTTATCGCCGCCATTGCCATGGTCGTCTGGTCTCTGGCGGAGCCTGGGCTGGTAAGAGCTGTCGCCTGGAATACCATGCTGATCGCGGGTATCTCGACAGTATTGTTCAATGGCAACCCGCTGCTTCGGTTTGATGCCTATTATGTGCTGGCGGACTGGCTGGAAATTCCAAACCTGGGAACCCGAAGTAACCGTTACCTGGGGTATCTCTGCAAGCGTTACCTGTTTGGTCTGGCTCACCTCCCTTCTCCGGCCGACTCTTTGCGGGAGAAGATCTGGCTGGTGTTTTACAGCATCGCCTCTTTTGTTTATCGCATAGTGGTCATGCTGGCTATCGCCCTGTATGTGGCTGGCAGTTATTTCCTGGTCGGCGTGATTCTTGCGCTCTGGGCAGTTTATTCCGGTGTGATTGCGCCAGCGCTGAAAGTGATGATTTTGCCCTTTACCGCTCCGGACCTGATGGCAGTCCAGAAACGGATACTGTTGACAGGCGGTATTTGTCTTCTGGCATGTGTCGCTTTACTGGCTGCTGTGCCCATGCCCTACGCTACCTACAGCCAGGGAGTGCTCTGGGTGCCTGAAAATACTCTTGTCAGAGCCACAGAAGATGGGTTTCTGAAGACTCCGATGCTGCCCTCCGGGGAGCAGGTGTCTGAAGGGCAGCCCGTAATACAGATGGATGATGCCGAGGTCGCAGCAGAGCTGTCACTGGCGGTGCATCGATTGCAGGAAGCCGAAAGCCGTTACCGGGCCAGTGTGAGTGATGCCGCACGTGCAGCCATCCGCAGGGAAGTGGTTCGCTATCGCCAGCAGGAAGTGGATACAGCCCGTGAACATCACGACCGGTTGATCATTCTGAGTCCGTCTGCCGGAACGGTCATCATACCAGACAGTGACAATCTGACTGGCCGCTATGTGCGCCGGGGGCAGATGCTCGGTTATGTGGTGGATTACAACACCCTGCCTGTTATGGCGATGATCGCCGAAGACAATATCGGCGATGTGAAAAACCGTACACGGAACATTGAGGTTCGACTGGCGTCACTTCAGGAGAAGAGCTACAGCGCCACTATAGAGCGGGTTTATCCGGCCAGTATCCGCAGCCTGCCCAGTGAGGTTCTTACAGTAGAAGGCGGTGGGCGTATTGCCAGGGACCCGGGCAGTCTGGAAGGGGCTTTGCAAGCTTTCCGGCCTTACTTCTGGGTGCAGCTAAACGTGCCAGAACTGCCCCGCGAACGCTTGAATGAACGGGTGCACATCGTTTTTCAGCATCCTCCCGAGCCTCTGGTGCTGCGGTTTTATCGAGGCATTCGTCGTGTTTTCCTGAGGCAGCTGGATGTTTAGTCGTTTGCATCAGCGACCTTTAGCAAGAGCAGCAGCGGTCGTTTCCCGTGTGGAAAAGGTTGTGCCCCGTAAGTCCTGGATCAGCAGGTTGATCCAGGCAGGAGTAGGTCTATGGCGCTGCCAGATCCATCGCCCCCTTTGGCTTTACAGGCGCTATATTGCCGGTGTTCATAAAGCTGCCGGAGAACTGGCCGGGCTGGATGAGCGGTCATTCCAAACGACGGTTACTGAACATCGAGCCGCCCTTTTACGAGAGGGATGCACAACGCCTCTGCTGATCATCAGTTTCGCCCTCATTCGTGAGGCGGCTGGGCGTACCCTTGGCATGTACCATTTTGATTCCCAGCTGCTGGGAGGACTGACGCTTTTTCACGGCAATATTGCCGAGATGCAGACAGGTGAAGGTAAGACCCTGACAGCTACGCTACCCGCAGCTGCTGCGGCCATGGCCGGTATTCCAGTGCATGTTGTGACCGTCAATGACTATCTGGCCAGGCGGGACCTGGAGGAGATGGCGCCGGTGTATCGTGCGCTGGGCCTGACCTACGGTTGTATCCAAAGCGGCATGAGTGTAGCGGAGCGTCGGGCGATCTATGGTTGTGATGTCGTTTACTGCACGAATAAAGAGCTGGTCTTTGATTATCTCAAGGACCAGCTGATTCTGGAAAAAACCGGCCAGGGCTTTGAACTGCACAGCGCCCGGTTAAAAGGCGAGAAGGATGCGCTGGGCCAGCTGATGCTGCGGGGACTGCATTTCGCCATTGTTGATGAGGCCGACAGTGTCATGCTGGATGAAGCCCGCACCCCGCTGATTATTTCAGCAGACGTGCCTTTGAACAAGGAGCAGGTAGCTCTCTTTAGAGAAGTTCTTGCCTGGGTTCAAGGCTGGGAAACCGGTCTGCATTTTCAGGTGGTACCGGCGGATAAACGTATCGAACTGCTTGCAACCGGCGAACAGGAGCTTGCCCGGCTGGCTGAGGAAAAGGGCGGTTACTGGTCAGGCACCCTGCGGGCACGGGAACTGGTCCGGCAGGCGCTCTCAGCTTTACTGCTGTTTGAGAAGGATGTGCACTATCTGGTGCGTGACGGCAAAGTTCAGATTATTGATGAACATACCGGGCGGGTGATGGCGGACAGGCAGTGGGAAAAGGGGCTGCACCAGCTGATCGAGTTGAAGGAAGGCTGTGAAGTCAGTGCGCCGAGGGAAACCCTTTCCCGTCAGACCTATCAGCGTTTTTTCAATCTCTACCACCACCTGGGCGGCATGACCGGCACCGCCCGGGAAGTGGCCGGGGAGTTGTGGCAGGTCTATCAGCTTCCTGTTGTTGCTATTCCCACCCACAGGCCTAACCTGAGACAGCATTATGGCTGGCAGGTGCTTTCGAATCAGAAAGACAAATGGAAGACAGTAGTCGATCATATCCTGGCATTGAAAGCCAGGCATCGGGCGGTACTTGTCGGCTGTGGCACTGTCGGGGCTTCTGAAGCTTTGAGCCAGGCGCTGCAGGCAAAAGGTCTTGACCACCAGTTGCTCAATGCCCGGCAGGATGAGGCGGAAGCCGAGGTGGTCTCTCAGGCTGGTCGGAAGGGACAGGTCACCATCGCCACCAATATGGCCGGAAGGGGCACGGATATCAAACTCTGCCCTGAAGCCAAAGACAGTGGTGGTCTGCATGTGATACTGACCGAATGCCATGATGCGTCGCGTTTAGACCGGCAACTGGAAGGGCGCAGCGCCCGGCAGGGGGACCCTGGCAGCTTCCAGGTGGTGGTGGCCATTGATGATGAAGTGATTGAGCACCACCGGTTGCCTCTATGGCTCTGTCGCTGGGTCTGCCGGGCTGGCGGGCATCAGGCCGGGAAATGGTTGCTGAAAGGTGCACAGCGACGTCTGGAAAAACGCCATGCGGGATTAAGAAAGCAGTTACTGCGGCAGGAAGAACGCTTGAGAGAGCAGATGATTTTTACTTCAGGGGAATCGGGGTAACAGCTACGTGAAGACTAGAACAATAAAAAGAGCTTTAACGATAGTTTGCTCCCTGGCAACCGGGCTGCCTTCTGTCTTGTGGGGATATGAGAGTGTCGGCCAGCTCAGCTGCCTCATTGAGCCCAGCGCCCGCATCCGTGTCAGCAGTCAGAGTCCGGGGATTGTCCAGAGTGTGAATAAAGAGCGTGGAGACAGTGTTCAGAAAGGCGAGTTACTGCTGGCGCTGGAGAACTCGCTGGAAGCCGCCCAGCTGAAAGCCGCAAAAATCCGTAAAGGCTATAGCAGCCGACAGCAGGAACGTAATGATGAGATTTATGAAAAAGGGTTCCTGTCAGAGGCGCGGCGCGATGAAATAGAGACGGAAAAAGCTCTGGGCGATGTGGCTGTGGAAGAAGCGTCTGCCCGTTTGAATCGCAAAACGGTCTACAGCCCGATAAATGGAGTTGTGGTCTCCCGTATGGTATCCATTGGCGAATTTGTTGAAAACGACGCGCTGTTGGAGCTTGCGGCGCTGCATCCTTTGTATGCCGAAGTGCTGATCCAGGCTGATAAATACCAGCAGGTCCGCAAAGGGATGTCTGTCCAGGTGGCGGTTGATGGCACGGAGCAGGTTCACTCCGGTAAGGTGGTTATAGTCGACCGGGTTATTGATCCTTCCAGTGCTACCTTTGGCATCCGGGTATCGCTGGATAATCAGGATTTATCCATTCCTGCCGGGGTGAACTGTCAGGTGTCGTTCAATTCTGATGAGCCGGTAAATGGAAAAGCAGGCGAAGAACTATCGAGTAACTATTGAGTAGCTATCGAGTAACTATGGATAAACAAGCTTCACCACTCTACAGGGAACTCTACTTTTCAACACCCATTTTTTTTCGTGATGGCGGCGATGCCTGTGAATTTCATGCCGAAATGAAGCCACTGATTTATCAAATACGCGAAGAAGACACTAAAGGTATCACGCGTTCGAATATGAGGCAGGCCGGAGCATGGCACAGCCAAGTTAATCTTCATACTCAAACGGCTTTTTCACCACTTGTTGAATTCATTACCGGACAGGCGCGAGAAATATTCCAGGACCTGGGCTATGACCCGGACTATGAGCCTGCTATTGATACCCTCTGGGCAAACATCAGCTCGCGAAATGCCTATAACCGCGCCCACATTCACCCGAATTCCCTCTGGAGCGGCGTCTATTATGTGCAGGTGCCGGAAGATGCTGGCCGGATATTCTTTATCGATCCCCGTACCCAGGCCATGCATTACACGCCCCGTTATGACCCTGACAAAAAACGGGAAGCACTGACGTGGAATGAAGTCTTTTTTGAACCACAGGAAGGGCGCTTGATACTCTTTCCCTCATGGCTGCAGCATGAAGTTGAGCCGAATATGTCGTCTTTAACAGGAGAGGCCGGCAACCGAATCAGTATCAGCTTCAATATTTATCAGAGGAAGGCATGAGACAAAGAGGAGGGAGATCGCTTCATTAAAGTTTGGTCGGGTTGCATAACGTTCACTCGCAAATATTGACGGGTTGTCTAAACTGCGTTGTCACTTCACTTTCGTTTCCAGTGTGGTGAAAAATGCGTTGTCTCCAAAAAATAACAGCAGTGAAGCCATTCGAACTCTTGCCTTTTTTTTTCTTGTTTTTGTCTCCAGCGGCCTATTGTTGGAAAAGTTCTATCGAGTACGCACTGTACTTTTCGAAATCAGGGGAGGCTTTTTTTCAGAGTATCCGTTCCAATATCGCGGGCATTAACCATGTTATCGATACCCCATACGGACGGTTCCCCCTCTATTATTTTGACTGGGCAGCAACGGGGCGGATATACCAGCCTGTCGAAGAGCATCTAAAGGAATTTTATCCATGGGTTGCTAACAGTCATTCTGCGGCTTCTGCTTCAGGGGCTGAAACCAGTGAAGCTTACGCCCAGGCCCGGGCTGTGATCAGACAACACGTCCATGCAGGGGCTGACGATATCCTCATTATGACCGGTGCGGGTATGACCGGGGCAATCAATAAGTTTCAACGAATCCTGGGCTGGCAGAAGACCGATCATACCCTGCAGCGCCCTGTTGTTTTTGTTACCCATATGGAACACCACTCCAATGAAATAACGTGGCGTGAAAGGGGGGCGGACGTAGTTCGTATTGCTGAACCCCCATCTGGTGGGGTCGACTTACAGGACTTTGACCGCCTTCTAAAGCTCTATGCTGAGCGTGAAACCAAAGTGGCGGCCGTCACTGCCGCCTCCAATGTGACAGGGATTCGCTCACCCCTGTCTGCCCTGGCCGAAAAAATCCACCGCGTCGGTGGCTGGGTTCTCGTGGATTTCACGGCTGCAGCCCCCTATGACCCCATCGACATGCATCCACCAATACCCGAACATCATCTGGATGCCATCGTATTTTCGCCCCATAAGTTTCTGGGCGGGCCCGGAGCCTCGGGGGTATTGATCTTTCACCGCCGGTTATACCCTGAGGGGCAGGCTCCGGATCAACCGGGGGGAGGCACCGTAAAATGGGTTAATGCCTGGGGGGAGCATCGCTATCTTGATGACCCTGAAGCGCGAGAAGATGGTGGTACGCCCCCTATTTTACAGACAATACGTGCAGCTATGGCCATCAGGGTGAAGGAGGACATGGGCGCATTTCGTATGGCTGTGCGGGAGGATTTTTTGCTGAGACAGCTTTTGTCCCGACTGGATCTTGTCCCCAACCTGCATGTGCTGGCCCGGCAGCAGGAAACCAGGTTGCCGATTGTTGCCTTGACCATTGATGGTTTACACCATGATCTGGCTGTCCGGCTGCTGAATGACCATTTTGGCATTCAGGCCAGGGGGGGCTGCTCCTGTGCAGGCCCTTACGGCCATAACCTCCTGAATGTCAGTAGAGAGCAATCAGCAGAAATTACAGACGCCATTGATCAGGGGGACTATTCCACCAAGCCGGGGTGGGTTCGGGTCTCGCTGCATCCCAGCCACAGTGTGGATGATATTAACTATCTGGCGGATGCATTGACTCAGCTGGCTTCTCATCACCCAAGCTGGGCTCAGGATTACCAAAGGGAGTCGCTCAAGGAAGCGTATCAGAGCAAAGACCAGATGGTTCTGGATAAGATTCGCCAGGATCGAGTCAGAAAACTGTTCGATTTTTAGCATAATCACCCTATACCCTCGACAAGAGGGCAGGATCGGTCACCGATCACCCATTGGTGGCTTCCATCCTGACGGGAACAAACAATGGTGAACACTTTGGTCAGCAGCCTGGTAGCACCTCCTTCTAATCCTGGCGGAATCATCACCAGAGTCGGACGTTGAGCAAAGATCAGATAGCCCTGCACCACACATAGCTGCAGCTTTTCTGGACTGTTTGGCTCGAAGTCGCGCTACCTTGACCATTCTACAGCCGCTTTTCGCTTATCGAATGTCAGGCGCTCATGGTGTACTATTTTGCCTTCAAGCTTGATCCTGAGTTGAGCCATATCAGCCACTGTGCCACGGGCTCTTCTTCACTTCATGGTCGTTGCCATATCAGTAAACACCTTGAAGGTGCAGCCAGGCTGTTTTGTTGCAGAAGCCTGGTGTACCGGAATGGAGACATATGTCTGGAACCGGTATTTTTTCTCATGTCAATGTGCCGTGTCCTGAAAGCCTGTTGATATAGCAGTACCAAGCTGAAAATCGGAAAATTTGGAGAAAAGGGCCAAAAATGTTAGATCCCAAGCACGTTCGCATGCTGTAACTGCTCCCAGGCCTTGGTAGATCTGGCTTTAACGCCTTTCTCTGTCTCCCGTGTTGCACTTTCGTTGCACCATTCATCAATTTGCAGTGGATGGGTCACCTTCAGACCCCCAGTGTACGACAACTCATCTCAAGATCTGACCTGCATAGTAGGGTATTTTCACGGCCTGGCAAGAATCACGAAACAGAAGCTGGTTGTCTGTTGTTTGGCCGCCTGTTCTTCAGAAAACTCAACCTGATAGAGGCTGTATGTAAAGTTATTGGACACTAACCCAATAATTAGCTGATGGATCAAACCCGCTCACTATGGATATCATAGTGCAGGTTTTACCTGCCGGGTTCCGTACCATGTATCCCTCCGATCTCACTAATGCCGAATGGTAGGTTCTTGCTCCGTTATTCCCTGACTCAGACAAGCCTAAGAACGGTAGGCCTCGTGAATGGTCATTCAGAACGATTCTGGATGCGATCTTTTATGTCAACAAGGCCGGCTGCCGGCTGTTTCTATTAATAGTGGAAATGCGAGAAAATCTCGAAAAAGGCCTGCTTCTGACAATTCCGGCACCTAATTACCGCCCAAGCAAGTAGCACGATATGGGCCTTCCACTATTAGCGAAAACAGCGCCCCGGCTGCCAGTGGCGCTGCATGCCTTCAGACTTCCCGCCCTGGGGCACTGTCTATGATTGTTTCCGAAATTGGAGAAACAACGG
>JBPCXN010000037.1:0-13211 GCA_051008495.1 Endozoicomonas sp.
GCCAAGTACTGAAATAGTCATGGGTGGTTCGCTCCGTTAATCCTGTTTAAATGGTTAACTCCATTGTGGCTCATTGAAGCCGTTTAGGAGGGGCGGACCATCCCATTAGACCGAGAATAGCGGTCGAGATTACTCTTTATGGTAAGAGTCAGTTGAACGAGTCAAATTTTTCGATCAATTCGTGCGAATAGTGGGCCTATTTAATCGAATTTATCGAGACTCTCATCCGCTTTCTAACGAAAAGTGGCCGTTCTTTCTGGATTTTAGGCCGACCAGTCTATTCTCGATCAGCCTCCTAGCCCAGCGAACAATATTGTCTTGAACCTGACGGAACCATAGAATACCGGGCCTTCCCAACTCTGAGTACCTGCCTTGAACACCAAAAATCAATACGCGACCTTCCAGCGTAAACTGCAGAGACTATCCGGCTGGAAACTGACTGCGGCCGCTGCTGCCGTCACAGAACGCTCATGGCCAAACTTCGCCTTATTCGCAGAACTCGCTGACTTCGGTGAACCGGCCGATGTCAGACACAGCCTTAATATGCTCTGGGATCACGTTGCCGGGCACCAGTCAGCAAAGAATTTTGAGCGCCTTCTGGAAAAGCTTGAGCCCAATGTCCCAGATCTGGACGAGTTTGATATGTTCGGCGCCATTCCAGCCCACGATGCAGTTGTCAGCCTGATCTGCGCTGTCAACTGTGCCATGACCCCCTCCAGCGACGAAACAGCCAGCGCCCTGACCCTGTCACTCAGCACTGTCGGTAAATTTATTAAATATACCGAGGCAGACGAGCTGAAAGGCACAGAGCTGAGTCAGTACATTGAACAGAGTGAAGCCTATCTTCAGCAGCAGGGCTTTATTGAAGAAGTGCTGAAGATACTTGAACAGCAGAAAAAACAGAACCCTGAGTTCATGATGCAGCTCAGGAGGCTGTCGCAGAATGAGGGGGTCAGCCAGCTGGGTATCAGCCTGGAGTAAAAACTACTTAATGTTGTTCACGATATCCCGGAGCAGATTATAAATTCTGCTCTGGGAGTTGGTCATGGCGTCAAAGTTCTGATTATGGGTGGACATGGCGCGCTGCAGCTGCACCGTCTGTAACTGATTACTGCCGGACAGATTCTCTTTTGCCGCCTCCATGGATGTTTTCAGCTGCCCCCACTCCTCCGGTGTCAGCATGCCTGTGCCGCTGGCATCAGCATAGGGGGACTTGAGAACATTGCTCAGCATGGTGATTTCCTGCTGGGTCAGCACAGGTGAGCCGCCATTGTATTCATTCGCTAACTGGTTCTGAAATGCCAGTTTCCTGGCCGCATAACCACTGACCTGGATGTCCGCATCGTTTGGATCGGTTCGGCTCAGACTGGAGACATTCACACCATCGTATTCCCAAGAATGCAAACCACCCGCTTCAAGCAGAATGTAACCATCATTATTGGCTGCATCCAGACCCTGCCCTCCAAGGCCTGGAGCACCTATTGTAGGAGACGAACCATCCACTCCGGTAATGAGCATTCCCTGGTTACCACGGGTGATGGTGATAGAGGTGATGTCAGTCTGCCCACCGGAAAAGTTCTGTGGATCAAAGGGTGTGCCAGGTGTTGCCGTACCAAAGGTAATCTCCGTGCCATCGTCCAGCACCATGGTCATCTCATTCATAACCGGAATGCCGACCTGCATAACATCAACAGTGGTTCTGGCAGGCACTGGAATCAGCGTCTGGTTCTGGTAAATCAGCTGGTTTCCCTCGGCATCTGCCAGGGTGAACAGAGTATTTCCTTCTTCATCCTGCTGTAAGCTGAGTCCGTAACCATTATCCAGAACGACATTATTACCATTCACTCTCCATGTGGGAGATGAGTAATTGCTGCTACCATACTGGGAAATGTTGGCTTTATTGATCAGGTTATTGACGGAAACCAGCAGTTCATTGGATGTTTCAATATCACTGACAATACGACGAACTTCAGAGTCCAGCATATTACCCCGCTCGAGGTAGACGGCTGAAATAAAGTCCTGCTGACTGAGTTCAGTAGAGTCGACAACGGCAGGATTGACGTTGCCTAGATTATTGACGCCATCGGTCGGGTTCATTCTGCTAGCATCCCTGTCTTCCAGAAATTTGACCGTAGCGGCTTAATTAAATAAAGCCGGTACGGTGTCTCCCAGCAGACTGCCTGACCTTGCTTTTTGGAGAGAGTAATCGATTAGAGAGCCGGATCTCTTTTCTTTTGAGAGAAACCGCTGTCGTCATGTCCCGCTTCAGTTCTTCATTAAAGCGAATCAGTTCCTGGCGGGCTTTATGCTTGAAAACAGCAGACCATTGATCGCCGTTGATAAAGGCCCTCAGGGCCCTGCGATCCATCCCTACCTCTTCCATGAATTGCTCCTGAGAATTCAGTTGCCTGTGCGCCTGGGCTACAACTTTTTCTGACTCTTTCTGAACAAGCGACGCAGACTTTCTCAGTTTGGTGATGTCCACCAGTCGGATGCGGGATGCCATTCCCTGTATCTCCTTCAGTTATGAAAACACCGTCAATTAACTGGCTGAAGTGGGCGGTATTTCCAGGCGAGACTCTCCGGCCTCTCTTACAGTGTAGACAGAGAATACACTGCCACTCCATGACAACAGGCGCTAAAATACGCCGAAAATACCAGAGAAGTAGCGATGGATATTGATAATTTTGAAAGTCTCATGCTGAAGAGCCTGTTGTCTGCCCTTGTGATTTTCATGGGATTTATTGTCTATGACCTGGCGAAAAAATCACGGGCGGGGAAGTTTGGAACAATGGTGTTATTTGGTGCCCTGTGTCTGGGTGTCCTGGGTTTTATTATCAAAGCCGTTCTGATGGGTTCTATTGCACCTCAATAGCCAATCCCTGCAGTTTCCAGATACAGGCCATTCGTAAGTTCTCAGTAATTGCTGCAAAGCCCACAAGGTAAAACACGAGTCGCTTTTTCAATCAAGCCCGCCAGCCTCGGAAACACCCCGACGGCTGTTAATCTGTCTGTCAGATAGTCCCAGAATGAAAGACCATACAGGCGACACGTTTTCTTCAGGCTGGCAAATGTGTCGCGACATTGCCGCCCTGCATCGCTTCGCGTCCCGCCACTGATCTTTCGTCGTTTAACGTATTCCCTTATCTGACTCTCGCTCAGGTTGTTGTGCAGCGGCAGGCTGGGATCTTTCAGTACCAACAACAACTCTTCCTTGATCAAGGCTAGTCCTGACAACGCTTCCTGAAGTGGCTCACAGCACGTTTGAGTCTGGATCAATGCCTCGAAGCCAAGCCACACTTTCTGTGCCTTTTCTTCATCCGGGTTTGTCTTAAAGTCTTTCAGGTCATCGTAAATGGCCCAGAACCATGTTCGCAGCCACTTCTGGATCATGGCTTGCTGGTTATTTACCGGGTGAACTTTTGCCAGTCCTCGTTCTGCATGAATCCAGCACTGACTATGTTTGAAAACGTCAAACTGCCTCGCACCATCACTGAAGGTGGTCAGATGGCCTGCACCATGCTGTATCAGGCTGCCATAAATCATGGCTTCGTTGGCTTCCTGACGCCGTTTCCCGGTTATACCTAAGTCTTTCATGCAGCTTGCCCAAGTCTCGTGACTCAGGAATGTTACCCCGCTGTACGGTTTAAGAGCCCGAAGCCACTTTAGGGGATAGTCGTGTTTTTTCAGATAGGCCAGAGCAAAAAAAAACCGGGCAAACAAGTCCCGGGCAATATAGAAGAACGAACATGACAAGAGGGCAGGTTGTTATGAAAACAACCAGCCCTGAGTACATCTGCACTCATGACAAGAGATAAGTTACGGAGCAGCTTATCTGGGCGGCTATTCTGCCAAGCCTGATGATATTCATAATCCGTAGATATACGCCAAATAACCTCAAAATCTAACAGGTGCACACAGCACTCAGGCAACAACCACTAACCCCGCACTCCAAAACGCAACCCGAAAAAAAAAACCGGTAAGGGCATACAACCAGCAAAACCTGCAAAAACCACATCAAACCTGAACACAAAGCCACCCTGATAGCACTCTGTTCAGCAACAATCGTTGTCACCCATTACAAATAGCCCAGCCAGCTGAGCCAGAAGGTTCCTACCGTCATCCAGATAAACAGGTAAACCAGGCTCATCAGAAACCCGGCTTTCCACCAGGTTTTCAGAGGTACATAGCCGCCGCCAAACAGTATCGGCGCCGGACCATTGCCGTAGTGAGTCACTACAGCACAGAGGTTACTGAGATAAGCCAGCAGCAACGCAGCCCCAAGAGGTGAAATACCGGTTCCCAGCATGATCACCAGAAAGCTGGCATACATGGCACTGATCTGTGCAGTAGTTGCGGCGAAAAAATAGTGGGCAAAAAAGTAAACAACACTGATGGCTACGACACTGAGCCAGACGGGCATTCCTTCAAACCAGACTCCAACATACTCGCTGATGAAGGAAACGACTCCAAACTCGCTCAGGTAGTGGGCCATGGTGACGAAAGCGCCAAACCAGATCATGGTATCCCAGGCGCCTTTATTGCCTTTGATCTCATCCCAGTTCAGGACGCCGCTGAGAAGCAGCAGGCAAACCCCGACCATGGCTACCAGGGTTGGCGCCACCCCGATATAACGACCGCATACCCAGAGCACCAGCAGGCCGACAAAGGTACAGCCCATAATCCATTCATCGCGCTTGAGACTGCCAAGCTCATGCAACTTGTTTGTGGCCATGGATACAGCTTTCGGCGTTTCCCTGATTGAAGGTGGTGTGATCCGGTAAAGAAACAGAGGCATAACCAGCAGGCAAAGCAGGCTTGGCACCAGGGCTCCTAACGCCCAGCTTCCCCAGCTGATATCAATCCCCTGGTCACCAGCCAGTTTCACAACCAGAGGGTTTCCCGCCATAGCGGTCAGAAACATTCCACTGGATATGGCGTTGGCATGAAAAACCACCAGCGTCAGAAAGGTTCCCATCCTCCTGGACGTGGCACCGGGATGACTGTCATACACTTCTGCGATGGATCGCATGATAGGGTAGACAACCGCTCCGGCCCGGGCAGTGATGCTCGGCATGGCCGGTGCAAGGGCGACATCGGTCAAGGTCAGGCCATAGCCAAGCGTAACCGTTTTGCTGCCCAGCTTACGCATGAAACAATAAGCCATTCGCAGACCTAGGCCGGTCTTGATGAACCCGTGTGAAATAAAAAAGGCCAGCATGATCAGCCAGGTGATGGGCTCACTGTAGCCTGCCAGGGCCTGTTTGAGAGTCAGAGTCTGGGTCAGCCCCAGAGCAGCCACGCCCATGAAGGTGACAGCAGACATGGGCAAAGGCATGACCATTACGCCAAGCAGGGTGCCCAGGAAAATACTCAGCATCTGCCAGCCCCTGGTATCCATCCCTTCGGGGGCACCTATCTGCCACATGACAAGACCAAACAGAAAAGGCGCCAGGTAACGTGCCAACATCAGGGGCTGAGCCAGAATTGAATGAAAGCCTGTCGAAGTTGAAGCAGTCAAGTAACACCTCTTTTTACCGTATGCACTATAGAAAATGTCGTCAGTGTTATTGCAGAAGCGTCGCGCCACCCTACCGGACGACCAGCAACCATCTGCTCAAAGGCACACTTATCCAGATACAGTTTAGTCCAGAGCTTCTGTTCCCCCGCGACGGGTTTATAATGAGCCGATTTCAGGAACTTACCGTTATGCGAGGCCGAGCAAGAGTCCGCCCTGATTACCAGGCAAGAAAAGAAGCAAAGGCAGCTTCCAAGCTCATTCTGCTGAACAAGCCCTATGGAGTATTGAGCCAGTTTACCGATGCAGGGGGGAGGGAAACGCTCAAGGATTACATTGGTATTCCTGGCGTCTACCCCGCTGGCCGGCTGGACCGGGACAGCGAAGGACTGGTGCTATTGACCAACAACGGTCGCCTGCAACACCAGATCAGTTCGCCACTGCACAAGATGGAAAAAACCTACTGGGTACAGGTTGAAGGCATTCCCGACAGGAAAGCTCTCAGCCTGCTCTCCAACGGTGTGGAGCTGAACGACGGCATGACTCTGCCGGCCAGGGTCAGGTTAATCCCGGAACCTGAGGTCTGGCCCCGAAACCCTCCCATCAGGGAGCGCAAATCCATTCCTGACAGCTGGGTGGAACTGACTATCAGGGAGGGTCGGAATCGCCAGGTTCGCCGGATGACAGCCGCTGTTGGCTTTCCCACTTTGCGGCTGATTCGTGCTCGCATAGGGGGCTGGTCTCTTGAAAACCTGATGCCAGGCCAGTGGCGAGAAGAAAAAGTGCCCGAAGCCATGCAGGCCCTTCTTACAGAGAAGGGTCCAACAACAAGAAGGAGGCCTCATTGGCAACGATAAAAGTCCGTTACTTTGTTCCCATGGCGAGACTTGGGCTTATTCTCGCCTTAATCGCCATCACCACTCTGGCGCTGATGCCTGTTTCGTCAGTGCCTCTGCCCACATGGAATGACAAGATTCTGCATTTTCTGGCTTTTTTCGTCTTGTCGTACCTGCTGGATGCCAGCCAGCCGCACAGACCATTTGGCTGGCGCAAAGGCTTGCTATTGCTCACTTATGGGGTTTTGCTCGAGTGCCTGCAGGGGTTTACAGCGTACCGGGTAGTTTCTTTCGCCGACGTGCTTGCCAACCTTACAGGGATTCTCGGCTATACCTTCACTGTTCCAATGCTGCGAAAGATTCCAATGGTCAACTGGCGCTGGAGTCTTGCCGGAGAGTCTTGCGACAGGTCAGGCTGAGTTCGAACATAGCTCCGCCTTCGTCCCTGGCTGAATGGGACACTGTCCCGCCCATGAAATGCATGAGCTGACGACAAAGGGACAGACCCAGTCCAAGACCAGCCTCACCAGAAGGCTGGTACCGGCCTGCCCTGCCCTTCTGAAACGCTTGGTAAATGTCCTGGCCACGTTTAGCCTGAACGCCAGGCCCGGTGTCTTCCACGGTTATGTAAAGCCTGACTTTATCAGGCTCATCATGATCCCGCGCAATAGCGGTTATGTGGATTTCCCCGGAATCCGTAAATTTCACGGCGTTATCCACCAGGTAAGACAATGCCCTGAACAACTTCCCGGTATCGCCATACAGAATGCCCGGCACCCCCTCTTCCACATAACACTGAAGTACTATTTCTTTTTTATCACAGGCTGGCTGATACCGTTCAAGCAACATATCCAGCTGTCGCCGAATGTTGAAAGGCGCCACATTAATACTGACCGCCCCGGAATAAATTTCAGTCAGTTTAAGGAGGTTGGAAATAATGGCATTCATATCCTGAACGGATTGCCTGGCGGTATGCAGGTGCTTCTCCTGTTCGGGCTCTGCCGATTCACCCAGGATATCCAGGGACAGCGAGGCGGCATTCATGGGGGCCTTCAACTCATGGGAAACCGCATGAATAAAATCGTCCTTGAGCCGGTTACCTTCCAGCAGACGCTGATTGGATCTTTCCAGCCTGGCCTTGGCTTCCATCTGGGCTTCTTTGACAGCTCTCCGCAACATCCGGAAGCGGCTGGCAAGGGCCAGTGACAGCAGAGTGACCTCAATCGCCAGGCCGACTGGCACTGAGTATTTAGTTAAGGCATTACTGGGCAGATGCCCCATCAGCATAAAGCCGTGAACCATACCTCCTGCCAGCAAGACCGAGAAGGCGAAAAAAAACAGTCGTGCCGAAGCATCGCCCCGGAACAACCAGAAATACAACCCGGAAAGCATAAGGACAGGCAGTGTAGGCAATACCTGGAACATCACCAGTCTGACTGCAGTACCGTAATCAACCAGCAGACTCAGGGGCATTATGATGAAACCGGCCACCAGCATGACGGAATACAGTTTTTCCAGCCACCTTGACTTGCGCGATATCCCGAGAAATTCATGGGCAAAAAGCAGGCCGGCGACGCCGGCAATACTCATAAAGAAAGGTGCCGCACTGTTGATGACAGGGTAGTTCGGCCACAACACCGCCAGCCCCAGCCCATTGACGGAAACCTGGTAAAGCAGGAAGGCACCGATATAGACAATGTAATAGAGGTAACTGATATCCCGGACGGTCAGCCAGAGCACAAAATTGTAAAAGAACATCACCAGCAGGGTGCCGCAGATCATTCCCAGCAAGATATCGACTTTAATGGTCTTCTCAACAAAGGCCAGTGGCGTCCAGAGCTTAAGGGGGATCTGCATGGAGCCACTGCTTTCTATCCGTAAATAAAATCGACGACTCTCACCTGCCCTGAGCTCGACCGGGAATAGAAAACCGGGATGGGCTACCGCCCGGATATCAAAGGGGTGCTTGTCTCCACTGTGCAGTTCAAGAAACCCTTCCCAGGGGTCTTCCACGTATAGAGTCACCAGATCAAGCGCTGGATAGCCAAGTTCAATCAACCACAACCCCAATCCTTCACCGACATGAGAAAGATAGCGGAGGTCAAAGCGAATCCAGATTACGGACCGGGTGATCCCGGCATTCAGGACTTCTTCGCCAATCTTTCGAAAACGATGATCAAAATCAGTGTTGTGAAGCTCCTGAACAGTGAGGCTGCCCCGGGCATCTTCCAGATACTCGGCAACAGCATTAAGGCTCATCTCCTCAGTGTTCTCGGTAATGATCGTTGGACCAACGCTGCCTGCAACAGACAACTGTGAGAAGGGCAGAAACAGAGTCAGGATCATCATCAACCTCACGCAGGCCAATAAGTATCCAGAAAAGAGAGATATGAATGGTTTATGGTGCAATCCGTGCATGGAGAGAGCAGTCTTCCAGAATCAACCAGACCATTAATGCGGCCTGTTCACACTAGGAGCCTGTCGGACTTATGCTTTCGAGCATGAAATTGCCTTAAGTCCGACAGGCTCCCTAGATCAGTGTAGCCGGTTTTACTGGCCATCAGATCGATTACGGCTCTTTCTCCCTTACTATCGGGAAGACCAGTCTATGACCACTCGCCCTCCCTTTACCTTGACCAGCGCTGCCCGGTTATCCAGCTTCTGATAAAGAGCCTGATTTTCCCTGAGCGGTATTATCGGCAGCAGAAGCAACTCATCATGCAGGGCTTTTTTCAGATGATCCATCATCAGGGCCTGAACCAGGGCCAGTTCAAGGTCAATCCGAGCCTCAGACAGCTCCATCTGATCAAAATAAAAACCGTGATCATCCGGCCTGTAAACCAGGCTGGCTGTTCCAATGATGTTGATGGGAATGGTTTCAGTGACATTGTTGCCAAGAAAGTCGGCATCAAACCGGCCATTCAGCTCAAACCTGAGCGGCTTGTCATCGGCTTGAACGGTCAGGCGGGGCGTTTCCAGATAGAGCTGTACACTGACCATCGGCAATAGCTCGATTCGACGCAACTGTGGTGAAAGATAGCTGTCGTTGACCAGATCCTGAAGCTGTTCACCCGAAAGGCTCTCGGAGTTGGATGTTGGGCAGCCGCCCAACAGAGGCAGAAAAAATGCCAGCAGTAACAGCCTAACCCATGGAGTATCCGAGCTGTTCAGAAGCCCGCTCAAGCGCTTTACCCCGGTTCGACGCCAGGGCATCGGCCCAGCGGGTGGTTTCCGGCAGGCGGTAGCGGGTAAGAGTGGACATAACATAGTCAACGGCCGTCTCCAGAGAAATCCTGTGACCGATACTAACATAGAGCGGCTTAACGCCCCTGCGGGTTCTCAGGACAGTGCCAATCACTTCGTCGTTGTTTTTTCCGGAAGCCAGTAAGGGAACATGACTGCCACGGGCGTCGGGAAGGTCACCATGAACACCACAGAGCCGGCTCTTCGCTACTCCTACAGTGGGAAGGCCTGTCAGCACCCCGAGGTGGCAGGCCACACCAAAACGGCGCGGATGCGCTCTGCCCTGTCCATCACACAATAACAGGTCAGGCAGGGTCTTCAGCCTGTTCAGAGCTTCGAGAATGGCAGGGCATTCTCTGAAAGACAGCAGTCCAGGGATATAGGCCATGCGTGTCGGCTGCCGGACAATGACATAATCCCGTAATTCCAGGGATGGAAAGTCCAGCACCGCCACAGCAGCCCGAGTGACGGTGCCACCAGCCTCAAAACCCACATCTACTCCGCCAATGCGACGGACTTCAGCCAGGTCATCTTCACAGATAACCTGGCTTGCCAGAAGCGTTTGCTGCTCCCGGGCCCCGGCAGGAGACAGATCCCAGTTCAGAGACTGAGCTTGTAATCCAGTGGCAGACAAATCGTCACCTCCAGGCCTGGATGACAGTTTCTTGCGGAGATATGCCCGCCATGGGAAGTAACAGCTCCCCTTGCGATGGCGGTACCCAGCCCAAAGCCATCATTTTCTCCTCCGCGGGTTTCATCGACACGGAAAAAAGGCTCAAACAGCGTTTCCAGAGCCTCTTCAGGCACTCCCGTGCCATAGTCCCGAACCTTGATCAGAACATTACCACGTCCCTTGACCAGACTCACTTCGATCCGGCTCTGTTCCGGTGCAAAACGAATGGCGTTTCGGATGATGTTTTCCACGGCGCTGGACAGCCAGTCCTTGACTCCGCACACCTCCACGGACACGGTTTCAATCAGTACTACCGACTTATTCTGTGCCTGGGCTTCAAAGTCGCCGTCATCCACCAGCTGGTGGACCATCTGGTCCAGGTCAACCTGTTCGCAGGCCACATCGGTCACCCCATTCTGAATCCGTGAGAAACGGATGATCTCGCCGATCATCTGATCCAGCCGCTCTATCTCCCTTTCAATACGGGCATGTTCAGCTTCGGCCTCTGGCGTTTTCCTTCTGGCCAGAGCCAGAGATATCTGCAGTCTGGTCAGAGGTGAACGCAGTTCATGGGAGACATCCCTGAGCAGGCGTTCCTTGTTTGCCATCAGGTTTTCCAGCTGTTCCGCCATGTGGTCGAATTCCCTGGCCAGCTCTCCCAACTCATCCCCACGCTTGCTGATCTTTTTATTCACCCGGGCAGAAAGATCCTGCCCGGCCAGTTTCCTGGAAGTAGCCTGCATTTGCTTGATAGGCACCACCAGGTATCGGGCCAGAATAAGACAGAGCAGGAAACTCACGCCCAAAGCGATAATGACCAGGTGCCACTGGCGCGACATCACCTTCTGCACCCGCCAGTGCACCAGCCTGGGCATCTCCTTGGTGAGATAAAGCTCATAGGGAGTGCGGTCAATCCAGATTTTCCTGGGTCCTACAACCACCATGCCCCGCCGGAATGTAATGACCGGCTCACTGCGGTCATGAGTTCGCTTGTAGGCGGAGATGACTTCATCAGCCACCGATCGACGCCCAACAACATTGCCAAAAGGGTCGAACAGGTAGTAATAACTACCCGGAAACTCGGGAATGGGCAGATGCGGAGCCCATCCAGCGGCAACCCTTTCAACTTTCCTGGAAGCGATCTCCAATTCGCGGAACAGGGCCCGCCGCTCGGACAGAAAGTCGGAAGGGTCAACAGTGATGGCGACAGTAACCACCAGCGCCACCATCATGGCCAGCATGGTCAGCCAGAACCAGAGGAACAGCTTCCAGAACAGGCTCTTGAATGGCCAGGCCAGCATTTTGTGAATTTGTGCCTTCATGGTCGGATGTAGAAATAGCCGGCACCGCGCACGGTTTTGATTCGGGCAGAACCATCAGCACGGGTGCCGATTTTCTTGCGCACATTGCTTACGTGCATATCAATGGCGCGATCGTATAAAGTCAGTTTGCGGTTCAGGGCAACCTGGGTCAGGTCATCTCTGGAGATCAATTCTCCGGCTTTCTCAATCAGGGCTTTCAGCACCATGAATTCTGTAGCGGTCAGCTCCAGCGTCTGACCATTGATCTTCGCTTCCCGGTTGGCCAGGTTCAGGGTGATGTCGTCGATACTCAACACCCGGGCAGTGTTATCTGCCAGTGGTGTTCTTCCACGCCGGAGAATAGCTTTGATCCGGGCTACCAGTTCACGGTGGTTATAAGGTTTTGGCAGGTAATCATCCGCCCCGAACTCCAGGCCAATGATTCGGTCGACATCATCCCCACGGGCGGTGAGCATCAGAACAGGAATATTGGACGACTGCCGAATCTTCTTCAGTACATCGAAACCATTCAGCTTAGGCAGGGTCACATCCAGCAGCACCAGCTGGTATTCCGCCGATAACGCAGCATGCACGCCAGCTTCGCCATCATGGACGGCACCGACATCAAACCCTTCAGTGGCCAGGTACTCAATCAGCAGTTCACATAATTCTACATCGTCGTCTATAAGAAGAAGCTTGACGCTTTCGCTAGCCATTGGGAGCTCCAGAACTCACTGTCGTGGGGTGGAGTAGCCGCTGTAAATAGTGACCAGCGCGCTACCCGCCATCGTTCAAACCAGTTTTATCACCGGGCTATTATCCCGCACTGCCCGAAAGATGAAAAAGTTAATTTTGTCCAGCACGGTAATTTCTCCCCTGAACAATAAAAAAAAGCCACCGCCGGGCTACGACGGGGCTAAAGGTACAGCTCAGGGGTATTACTCAGAAAGATCAGTCTTCTTGGTCACTGCAACGCTCATGACAATAGCCGGCTCGGCCTTTCTTGCGACTTCGCATCGAACTCTTCTGCTCTTCGGTGAGCAAGGCATCAATCTTACCGCGGGTTTCCTGCCTTATCTCTCGCAGCTTCTTTCGCATGGCTTTAAATTGCTTTTCATCGAGGCCGTACTTTTTGAACAGCTCTTCACGCCTGTTATGACCTTCAGTCCTGATCTTTTCGAACTCTGCTACCTGGTCGTCGCTCAACCCGAGACGCTTCTGCGTCCTCTCTCGCATCAGGGTACGGAATTTTTCCTGCTGAGCCGGGGTCAGATCGAGGCTCTCAATCATGCCTGCCTGCCATCCGGCCGCCATACCTGGTGCAGCAATGGCAGCACCGCTGGTCAGTAGGGCAGCCCCCAGAACGACACTGGCAAGAAGGTTTCTCATCTTATGGCACTCTGCCTGTTGCAAATATGCGTTCAGTTTACGCCCAGGGATCTTTGCCGACTGGCTAGAAACCGTAAAATCTCTGTAAAAATTATTCCCGCCAGCGAAATGCCGAAGGCTCGATATCTCTGCCACAAACAGCACAATATAATGAAACAACAGACATTCTTTTGCTAAAAACTACGACACGTCAACAGGATGTAAAACATTCCAGATACCTGTAGGAATCGAAAAAGAGATCAGTACAATAC
>JBPCXN010000038.1:0-12365 GCA_051008495.1 Endozoicomonas sp.
GATCTGGACAGTATCTTATTTTTTTTCAAAGCGGATTCCCCCGAAAGAAACAGGACAAAACGCCTACGCAGGTTTTCTTGATTTATGGTTAGACCTGTTATGCGTAGGCGTTTTGATTAAAAAAAGGCTTCCAGCGAATTCGGACAGCCCGGGTAGGGTGCGAACAGGACTTGTTCGCACCCTACCTAGAGTTCGCTACTGCTTTTTGGAAGGAATTAGCATGATCAATGCCAATAGCACCTTGTTATGCAATAGGCTGCTATTGATAAGCAACCGGTTCTTTTCAGGCGGGGCTGTATAATGTGAACCAGTTCACATGTTTGGCTGATTCTTGGCCCGACTAAATCAGTGGCTGTTGGCACATTGCTGCCGAAGCTTTTTCAGGGATTTGGCCGCCTGGTCCCCAATACTTTTTGAAACGGCCATCTGTTCTTCATAAGCGCCTTTCAGGCCAAACTCTGCAGAGGGGATAAGATAGCCGAGGCTGTCGTCCGCCAGGTACAGGGACCGAATGGACACTTCATCGTGAATGCCAACCGCTTTTCTGCTGCACAAAAGGCCGTATCCCGCCAGGCAGATGCTTGCTGATGACTGAAGGTCGCTGTCTTTTAACAGTGGCGCATGGCCGAAACCAGCGGTCCAGCCGGACGCCAGCAGAACACCGGGACAGAGCAGAATCAGGCAAATCAGCTGTTGAAATCTGGTCATCTGGATAGCTGTCTAAATAGCTGTCTAATAGTTATCTAAATAGTTTCTTGTTTTGTACTACAGACAATATGGCGTCATTAGTTATAATTCGCCATCCCTCTTATAGTTCAAATCTCACACTGAGTAGGTTTTATGGAGATCATCTTTCAGCGTATCGCCGAAGAGCTGAGTGTTCGCCCGGCGCAGGTAACTAGCGCTGTTAATTTGCTGGACGATGGTGCCACCGTGCCCTTTGTCGCCCGCTACCGTAAAGAAGCAACGGGAGGCCTGGATGACTCACAGTTACGCACCCTGGAAGAACGGCTTCGTTATCTTAGAGAAATGGAAGACCGTCGTGCGACCATCCTGAACAGCATCCGTGAACAGGAAAAGCTGACGCCGGAACTGGAAAAAGACATTCTGACAGCGGATACCAAAACCCGTCTCGAAGACCTCTATCTTCCCTACAAGCCCAAACGTCGCACCAAAGGTCAGATCGCCCGCGAGGCCGGTCTGGAACCTCTTGCGGATAAACTGTTTGATGAGCCTGCGACCAACCCGGAAGAAGAAGCTGCCGGTTATGTGGATGCCGAAAAAGGTGTGGCTGATGTCAAAGCTGCCCTGGAAGGCGCACGCTACATTCTGATGGAGCGCTTCAGCGAAAATGCAGAGCTGTTGGGCAAGCTCCGGGATCTGCTCTGGAGCGAAGGCGTTCTCTCCAGCCGTGTTATTGAAGGCAAGGAAGAAGAAGGCGCCAAGTTCCGCGATTACTTCGAGCACGATGAGCCGATCAGGGTCGCTCCGTCGCATCGTGCCCTGGCGATCTTCCGCGGTCGTAATGAAGGTTTCCTGCAGGCTGGCATCAAGCTTGAGAATGAACCGGAATCCCGATTGGAAACCCATCCCTGCGAGAAGATCGTAGCGGATTTCTGGGAAGTTTCCGACCAGGGCCGGGCAGCCGACAAGTGGCTGAAAGATGCCGTTCGCTGGACCTGGAGAGTCAAGCTGCTGAGCCAGCTGGAAACTGAACTGATGACCCGTCTGCGTGAAGGCTCTGAGGAAGAGGCCATCAAGGTCTTTGCCAAGAACCTGAAAGATCTGCTTCTGGCTGCGCCTGCCGGTTTGCGTCCTACTTTGGGACTGGATCCAGGCCTGCGCACGGGTGTCAAAGTGGCCGTTGTGGACGGCACTGGCAAACTGGTTGAACACTCAACCATCTTCCCTCATGTACCGCAGCGTCAGTGGAAAGAGGCCCTGGGCACACTGGCAACACTCTGCCTGACCCACGGTGTTGAACTGGTGAGTATCGGTAACGGTACTGCGTCCCGCGAAACAGACCGTCTGGTTGCTGAACTGATGCGCGCCTATCCCAAGCTCGGTCTGACGAAAATCGTCGTCAGCGAAGCCGGTGCATCCGTTTACTCCGCTTCTGAACTGGCATCCCGGGAATTCCCGGACCTGGACGTTTCCATCCGTGGTGCAGTATCCATCGCTCGTCGTCTGCAGGACCCGCTGGCCGAACTGGTAAAAATTGAGCCTAAAGCCATCGGCGTCGGTCAATACCAGCATGACGTCAGCCAGACACAGCTGTCACGCTCTCTGGAAGCCGTGGTTGAAGACTGTGTAAACGCTGTTGGTGTTGATGTGAATACGGCCTCCAGTGCTTTGCTGAACCGTGTATCCGGCCTGAATCGCACCCTGGCCGACAACATTGTCGCTTTCCGTGATCGCAATGGCACTTTCAACAGCCGCGAGCAGCTGAAAGACGTTGAGCGTTTTGGTGCAAAAACCTTTGAACAGGCTGCCGGCTTCCTGCGAGTCATGAGTGGTGAGAACCCTCTGGACGGTTCCGCAGTTCACCCGGAAACCTATTCTGTGGTAGAAAAAATCGCCAGCCAGTCCGGTCGTGAGATTCGTGGCGTGATTGGTGACACGGCATTCCTGAAAGGCCTGGAACCCAGCGAGTTCACTGATGAGCACTTTGGTGTGCCAACAGTGACAGACATCATCGTCGAGCTGGACAAGCCTGGCCGCGACCCACGCCCTGAGTTCAAGGCACCTGAGTTCCAGGAAGGTGTTGAGAAAATCAGCGACCTGAAACTCAACATGGAATTGGAAGGGGTTGTCACCAACGTCACCAATTTCGGTGCGTTTGTGGATGTCGGCGTTCATCAGGATGGACTGGTGCACATTTCTGCGCTGTCAGAAAGCTTTGTGAAAGACCCTGCGGAAGTGGTCAAGGCCGGCGACATCGTCAAGGTCAAGGTCATGGAAGTGGATGTGGCGCGTAAGCGTATCGGTCTGTCCATGCGCATGAAAGACAAAGCTGAGGAGCGTGCAGAAGCCCGTCAACAACCACGGAAAGAACGTTCTGCTCAGCCTGACCGTGGCGGTCGTAGGCCCCAGCAGAACAACCGCAACAATTCTCGCAACGATCCCCGCAAGAAAGAGCAGGCGGCAGGCTCTTTTGCCGACTTGTTCGCCAATGCCAAGAAGTTGCGCAAGTAACTGATGTCTTGATTTCCCGGCCTGGGGTACAGCACCCCGGCCGGGTTTGTTTCAGAAGAGTTATGGTCCCGCCATCATCACAGATAGTGGCTATCTTTTTCCGAGCTCTGCAACAGGACACTCCCTTCGACCTGCTGAATAGAGCATATATCCGCTCAGTGGAGTGGAAAATCTGAACCCCCGCCCCCATAAAGAAGAGAGATTTTCATGGACTCATATCAGCAGGTCGGGTTTCGCCAGAACCTGACTCGACCGCAAAGGTGCACGCCCCGGCGTTCCGTTATATAGTCCTGCGGTACTACGTTTGCCTGTACTGACTATGTTCAGTGGATTGTAAAACGGTCATATGCAAGGCAGACTTGTGCAGGCGTAGCCACTCTACGTCAATCAAGTTTAACGCAGCAGATGGCCGTTTTACGATCCACCCGAAGGGCGCAAGCCAGAGTGCCCACCTCTGCGTTTCAGCTGATTGAAATATCAGAGTATTCCTGCACAGCTGCGCCTTGATCTGAGCACTCTGGCTTGCGCTGAACATGTCCGGTACAGGCAAACGTAGGACCAAGTCATTGCCAGTATAAACAGAATTGGAACTGTATCTTGACTACCCTTTACCATCGCCGCCTGGAGATGCTCCGGCGACCAGTGAACCAGCAACTGTTAAGCGGTATACGACATGGGATCGAACGAGAGGGGTTGAGAGTTACACCGGACGCCCGGCTTTCCCAGGCGCCGCACCCGGACGCTCTGGGTAAAACCCTGACCCACCCTTACATCACCACCGATTATTCCGAGGCCCTGCTGGAGTTCATCACGCCCGTTCACAACAACATTGCTGACGCTCTGCATTTTCTGGATGAGCTGCATCGCTTTACCGGAAGTCATCTTGATAGTGAGTTGCTCTGGGCTGGCAGTATGCCGCCGAAACTGGAGGGTGAGCCGGGTATCCCCATCGCCCGGTATGGCGCATCCAACCCGGGTGTGATGAAACATATCTACCGTGAGGGACTGGCGCATCGCTATGGCAAGGCAATGCAGACCATTGCCGGCATCCATTACAACTTCTCCCTGCCGGAAGAACTCTGGACTTCGCTTCATGAAGCATCGGGGCAAGACCAGGCGATGGCAATGCAGGATTTCCAGTCCGAGTCCTATATGTCGCTGATCCGGAATTTCCGCCGTTACTCCTGGCTGCTGATGTATCTGTTTGGTGCTTCTCCTGCTGTCAGCAAGAGCTTCTTTACCCATTCCGGGCACAGTGCAGAACTGAGCCAGTTGGACGATGACACCCTGTTCATGCCCTGGGCGACCTCACTGCGCATGAGTGACCTGGGTTATACCAACAATGCCCAGTCATCCCTGAATATCTGCTACAACACCCTGGATGAGTACATCAGCAGTCTGGCTGAAGCCATCAGGACACCCTATGAACCTTATGAAAAGATCGGGTTGAAAAATGGTGACCATTATCTGCAGCTGAACACTAACCTGCTCCAGATCGAAAACGAGTATTACAGCAATATCCGTCCCAAGCGCATTGCCCGCAGGGGTGAAAAACCTCTGACAGCCCTGAGAAAGCAGGGGATCGAATACATTGAAGTGCGCTGTCTGGATATCAACCCGTTCGAGCCCCTTGGCATGAATACCGTCGATGCGCATTTTCTTGATGTATTTCTGATCTATTGCGCTCTCATGGACAGTCCTACGATCGAAGCGGAAGAGTGTGCACGGGTGACGGAGAACTTCGGTAAAACAGTGAATGAGGGTAGGCGTCCCGGCCTGACTCTGATGTCCGAAGAAGGGGCCGTCAGCCTGTCTGACTGGGGGCAGAAACTGCTGGATGAAATGCTGCCGGTGGCGAAGCTTCTTGATGGTGCTTCTGATACCGAACAATTCACTCAGAGTATTGCTGTGCAAAGGGAGAAACTGAGCAACTCCGATCAGACGCCATCAGCAAAACTGCTCCATGCCCTGGAGTCCGGTAATGTGAGTTACATAGAGCTTCTCAGGGAATTGTCCCGGGAGCATACTGAGGCATTCCGTCGCCACACCCTGAGTGAGGAACGACAGGCGTATTTCAGTCAGCTGTCCAGGGAGTCCAGGGAGGACCAGCAGAGGCTTGAAGATCTGGATGACATCACCTTCGATGAATTTCTGAAGCGTTACCATGAATCGGAGTGAGTAAATCAGGATAACCGGCTGCCTGAACTACTCTGGCCAGGCAGCTCTCAGAACAAGCAGGCCGCGCATTACAAGATGATAACAGCGGCGGGAAATTAGCAAAAACAACAACAGGTAAGGTCAGTCACAATGAGGCTACTCCAAGTCCAATCCCGAACACTTTTTCTGCTGGCGGCAACAGGTTGTGCAGCTCTCATGGGTTTCTCACTGTACCTGCAGCACAGTATGGGGCTGGAGCCCTGCCCATTGTGTATTTCCCAGCGCATTGCCATGACAGCTCTGGGGGTAATGCTGCTGATTACAGCCATTCATAACCCGGGTGTCACGGGCTACCGGGTTTATGGGGCTCTGACAACGTTCCTGGGACTGGTCGGCGCCGCCCTGGCTGCAAGGCAGCTGTGGGTTCAAAGTCTGTCGCCTGAAGAGATGCTCGAGTGCAAACCCCCCATCGAATTCCTGATCGACATTCTGCCCTTTACCGAAATAGTGCAGATGATGCTGACCGGCACGGGTGACTGTGGTGAAGTGCAGTGGGTTTTTCTTGGTTTGTCGATTCCTGGCTGGACGCTGGTTATGTTCAGCGGTTTCACCCTCTTCGGGTTGTTTGAACTGTGCCGAAAGAAAGATTGAGACTACTTTCAGGGGTATTCTGAAGAGAGCCATGACATTTTGTCGTGGCTGTTTTTTATTGGAAAGCGGCTTTATCTGAACCTGACTTCAGGTTGCAACAGATTGGAGTCTGGCCGGGGTGTCAGAATGAGAGTCACCATTGTAAATAATTTTTTTTAATTAAAAATATTTTTTATATCTTTTAAAGTGTTTAAAAATCACTGAATCCCCTAATAAGCCGCGCGACAGGACCAATTTCTTACTGAATGCCCAGTATTTAATTTCAGGGAAATTGCAATTGCCTCTTGCCGCAAAAAATCCGCTGTCATAACCTAGCACCTGAATCGCCAAGTAACAGGCGCTGTAGTGATCCCGTTTCAAGAAGATGAGATCGAAACATCAAGAGGAATTGCCATGCTGGAGGGTTGCAAATCGGCCAGAGATCGTTGGGGGGGCGTATCGGAAATCATTGATCGCTGGCTCAACGAGCGCCAGGAGTTGATTGTCCTTTACTGTTCCATCAATGGGATGGATCAATTTCATGATGATAAGCGTCCTGTTGCCAATAAGCTGAAAGAAATGTGCCAGATACTGGTGGATTATGTTTCCGCCGGGCATTTTGAGGTTTATGAACAATTGCTGCAGGAGGGTATGGAATTCAACGACGGAGGTATCGAACTCGCCCGATCCATATACCCCAGGATTGAGAAAAATACGCATGTTTGCTTAGAGTTTAATGACGGCTGTGAAGCGGTCAGTAGCGTGAAAATGCTGAACAGTTCCCTGTCAGAACTGGGAGAAGCGCTCGAAGAACGATTCATGCTGGAAGACCAGTTGATAGAAGTGCTGCATGAATCCCACAGGGATCTGGTGTCCTGATAATGTCTGAATAATCTGAAAAATACAGTTTCCCTCACGTTGTGCTGGAAACTGTATTTAAGCCCCGCAAAAACCCTGAAACAGGGGATGTTCGGAAAAACTGCGGATAAACCGGCTTGCCTGATGGGCTGTTATTTTTTCTTCTCTTCCGCTTTTATCTCAAGCAGTTCAACCTTGAAGGTCAGTACTTCGTTCGGGCCAATCCGGCCTGGAATACCACCAGGTCCATAGGCCATGTCCGATGGAATGTAGAGTTCCCAGGTTGAACCCTGAGGCATTAGCTTGAGCCCTTCCGTCCAGCCTCTGATCACCTGGTTCAGGCGGAAAGTCGCTGGCTGGTTACGCTGGTAAGAGCTGTCGAACACGGTGTCGTTGAGCAGACGCCCTTCGTAATGCACCACTACTTCACTGGTTTCCAGAGGTTTGGCGCCTTTGCCTTCTTTCAGGATTTTGTACTGAAGACCACTGTCGATCGTGACAACGCCGGGCTTTTTAGCGTTTTCCTTAAGAAAGTCCTGGCCTTTCTTAAGGTTTGTGTCGGCCTCTACCTGAAGTTTTTCCTGGCGCTTTTGCTCCTGCTCTTTTCTGGCGGCCTCGATGAGTCGGAACCTTTCCTGGGGCTCTATTTCCAGGGGCTTATTATCCAGAGTGTCCCTGATGCCCTTTACCAGGGCATCAGTATCTATGCCTTCAAACTGTTTAAGTTGCTCGGCCAATACAGAGCCGAGGCTGTACCCCAGTTTCTGCTCATCGGTTTCCAGTGCCGCGGAAGACTGCAGGGCGTATGACATCAAGGTGATGCCAACAAGTGCTTTTACTCTCATAGAATCTCTCTTTGTGAGGCTGTTAAAGATGCTTTTTAGTCCATGCTCTCTTTTCCTGACCATCTTTGTGCATATACGGAGAGATAGCAAGTGCTGAACCTGGGGTTAGGAAAAAATGCCTGATTTAATAGTGTGAATCTAATTTGCACGAATGTTTTTTTTGTCAGAATCGAATCGTGATGGTGATAAGTGAAGTTTTTTTATTAAAAAAAATCATAAAAAAATTTGCAGTCATGTGATAAGCACTCTATTTTCTTAATTAACTGGGTATTAATTATTCGGTTTTTATAATTGAGTGAAAAACTGAAGTACTAAGAAGGCAATGACGAGGGACGACTAATGCCTGTTACTAAAAGGAAGACTGCAGCCCGGAAACCGGCTGCGAAAAAAACTGCAGCTAAACGTACGACTACCCGCAAGGTAGATCCGGTTAAGAAGCTGGAAAAAGAAGTTGATGCTCTCAAAAAGAAATTGGACAAGGCTAAGGAAGCTTTGAAAAAAGCCAAGACCAAAGCCAAAGCTCCAGCCAAGAAGAAAGCACCCGCCAAGAAAAAAGCCACTGTTAAAAAGACCGTAGCCAAGAGAAAGGCTCCAGCCAGGAAGAAAGTAGCGGCTAAAAAGCCAGCGGCCAAGAAAAAGGCTCCGGCAAAGAAAAAAACAGCAGCTAAAAAGCCGGCAGCCAAGAAAAAGGCACCGGTAAGGAAAAAAGCAGCTGCCAAAAAGCCAGCCGCTAAGAAAAAAGCTCCAGCCAGAAAGACCGCTGCCAAGAAGAAGGCGCCAGTAAGGAAAAAAGCAGCTGCCAAAAAACCAGCCGCCAAGAAAAAGGCGCCGGCTAAAAGAGCGACTGCAAAAAAAGCGCCGGTAAGAAAAAAAGCAGCGGCTAAAAAGCCGGCAGCAAAAAGAGCCCCTGCCAGAAAAGCAGCGGCCAAGAAAGGAACTGCCAAGGGTTAAGTTCTTGCCCTGAAGTTTCGCAGGGGGATTTCCCCCTGCTATTTCCTCTGTCCTGATCGATTCAAACTATTCCCTCCACTTGCATTGTGCGAGTACTTCCCTTGTGGCATTCGATGATTCGTTGCCACTCTTTTTACTATGAAAATGCTGTCACGGCAGAAAAAGAGCTAACGAGAAGTCGGTGAGCGGCCGTATGACAAACTGTATTTTTAACTTTTTCTGTACAACCACTGAAAGGTAAGGCCTACAGGGTCTTTAAGAGCGACTTCGTGCAATATCCGGGTTAGCCATTATCATGGGAAGGCTGCACTCTTTCCATAAAGAGCCGCTCATGGCTGTTTGTTTGTATAATGCCCGCCATGATCACACTGAACGCCGTAAATCTGCAACGCTCTGGCAAAATCCTGTTGGATGAGACCAGCGCCACTATCCATCCCGGTCAGCATGTTGGCCTGACAGGAGCCAACGGCTGTGGCAAGTCCAGCCTTCTCGCCCTGTTGATGGGAGAACTGCATCCGGACCGCGGGGATGTTTTTATAGATGCTGGCCGTGGCATTGCCCACATGGCCCAGGAGATTCTGGCCCTGAACCGAAAGGCCGTTGATTATGTTCTCGACGGCGATGAACGACTGCGGAAAATCGAACGGGCGATCACGAATGCTGAGCAGCATGACAGACATGAGCGCCTTGCCGAGCTACATGAAGAGTTGCTTCAGGCCAACGGTTATACCGCCCGCTCAAGAGCAGAACAGTTACTCCATGGCCTGGGCTTTTCCCACGATCAGGTGGAACGGAACGTTAAGGATTTTTCCGGTGGCTGGCGTATGCGTCTCAACCTGGCCCGGACCCTGATGTGCCCGTCAGACATTCTCTTTCTCGATGAACCGACCAACCACCTGGACCTGGATGCAATCGTTTGGCTGGAAAGTTATTTACAGCGCTACCAGGGAACACTGGTGGTTATTTCCCATGACCGTGATTTTCTGGATGCAGTGACGGGCGTCACCATTCATATTGAAAATCACAAAACCAATGTTTACCGCGGAAATTATTCTGCCTTTGAACGAATGCGTGCAGAACGCCTGCAGCAGCAACAGGCAGCGTTCGAGAAGCAACAGAAACAGCGCCAGCACATGGAGAAGTTTGTTGAGCGTTTCCGTGCCAAGGCCACCAAGGCGAAACAGGCTCAGAGTCGTTTAAAAGCGCTGGCCAGGCTGGAAGACATTGCCTCGGCTCATGTGGACTCACCCTTTACCTTCAGTTTTCCTGAGCCTGCCAATATGTCCAGCCCTCTGCTGGCGATCGACAAGGGTGAGCTGGGCTACGGGCAGACGCCGTTGTTGCGTCTGAAAACCACCATTCTGCCTGGCAGCAGGATTGGTCTGCTGGGAGCCAACGGCGCCGGTAAATCCACTTTGATCCGAACACTCGCCGGTGAGCTGTCCCTGATAGCGGGCAGAAGGCAGGAAGGTGAGCATTTGCGAATTGGTTATTTCGCGCAGCATCAGTTGGAAAGTCTTGATCACCAGGCCAGTCCCATTTTGCATCTGCAAAGAATCAGTCCTGAAGCGCGGGAGCAGGAGTTGAGAAACTTTCTTGGCGGCTTTGGCTTCCACGGCGACAAGGCTTTGGAAACCATAGAAGGCTTCTCCGGTGGTGAGCAGGCGCGCCTGGCGCTGGCGATCGTCGCCTGGCAGAAACCCAATCTGTTGTTGCTTGACGAACCTACCAACCACCTCGACCTGGAAATGCGTCATGCTCTGACAATGGCTCTGCAGGCGTTTGAAGGTGCCATGGTATTGGTGTCTCACGACAGGAATTTGCTACGCAGCACTACCGACGAATTGCTTCTGGTGCATGATGGCCGGGTTGAGCCTTTTGACGGCGACCTTGATGACTACAGTAACTGGCTCACTCAACAGAGACTGGAAGAGAAAAAGCAGGAAAATGATATCCAGGAAGCCGGGAAGTCGGTGAACTCTGCCCAGACCCGTAAGGACCAGAAACGCCTGGAAGCAGAAAAGAGAAAAGCACTGAGACCCCTGAAAACAAAAGCCGGAAAGTTGGAAGAACAGCTTGATAAACTGCAGTCGCAGCTTGCCGACGTAGAAGAAACACTTGGCGATCCGGAACTGTATGAGGGTGGAGCAAAAGACCGGCTCAAACAGCTGCTGGATCAGCAGGCCGCACTGAAAAGAGAGGTGAGTGCGACAGAAGAAAGCTGGATGGAAACACTGGAAGAGCTGGAGCAGCTCGAAGCTGAGTTGTCACAGGGTTGAGTCGTTGATTCAGCAGCGGGCATTAGCCCGCATTGCTGAACACTATCTCGTGATCAGCTGACCGCTTCATCGTAAGAAGGCTCTTCCCGGGCAGAGGTATCGTCATCGGAGACATTATCCAGCTTGCCCAGCAATGCGCCAACCCTTTCACTCCAGGCACCCAGTTCCTGTTTGAGCTGGTTGTTCTCTTCTTCCAGACGACCTTTTTCGGAACGAAGTTCCTCCAGCTCCATGCGGGTGAGCTCCAGTCTATCGATAAGATTCTGCAGCTTGGATTCCAGTTGACCTAGGGATTCAATGGACATAACTGATTCTTGACACCAGGATTTCTGTTGACTGTGTCTGCCTGCTGCTCAGCAGCTTCCGGCAGCCGTTTCGATGAGCCTTACGATAGCACATCCTTTAACCCAAGTTCAGAGAACTTGTGAGGGGTTGGATATCGGTCATGGACACAATAACTAATTGGCAATGCCCAGTTTACATCAGGGACTATACTTGCCGATTGAGAGGGCAGGTTCATACCGTATCACGCCAGATTGTCTGACTGTACTGGCGCACCTGCCGAACTGAATTTGAATAATACCGGGGCAGTTCATCGCCCTGGAAAAAACTCTCAGAGGCTGTTCGGGAAGCTGGTATCAAGTGCATTAAGAGGGCCGGCTTACGGCTGGCTTCAGCCGGATTTCAGAAAGCCTCGCAGGATGAGGGGGGATGGAAGCAAAATCAGGGAAAACAGCGGTAGTGACGGGTGTTTTTTTGTTTTGGTAAGGCGGCTCCTGGTCCGGGTCGCCAATGGTTTGTTCAAGCATTCTGATTGAAACCCGTTGCCTATGTGGGTTCATGAGCCGGTATAGCTCGTCAACTCACCCGGGGCCTTTCGTTGTTTTATCTGACAATAGTCTTACATGCCGCACCGGACCCGTTTACAGCCGGTGCCTCAGAGGCCAGTTGCCTCAAGGAGTTTTGCATGAGCGAGACGTCACAAACCTGCGCCAGAATTGTTTCGGTGCTGAATGTGGAAGACGAAGCAATGCGGGCTTTTTATATCTCACTCACTCGTCATCAGAGCGTTGATGAATACATCAATGACCGACATCTTCACTTTTCTTCGCGACAGATTGAAGGGGTTTTTCTGAGTCACCTGCTGGCCCTGACGGAGCTGGCGCTGGATCAATGCGCCCAGGTGGGCCGTTGATTCCGTCATACAAACCTATGCAGTGCGACCTTTGGTTACTGACAAAATACGGCCCAGCCGATACACTTTCACGTCCAGAGACCGGTTTCACGCAGTGGAGGCCGGTCTAGGAGCCTGAACGAGAATAGACAAGTCGGCTTCAAACCCCGAAAGAACAGCCAGATTTTCCCTTTCACTTTATTCCATCGGCCCACCCTTCCCCCAAACCCCACAAAAAACCTGACTCGTTCTCCTGACTCTTACCATAAAGAGTAA
>JBPCXN010000039.1:0-2943 GCA_051008495.1 Endozoicomonas sp.
AGCGATAGCGGCTTTTACTTATTTTATAGTTGCGCATACTTACAACATATGTATATTGTCGCCTAAGTGAAGAATAGGAGATCAATAGAAGAAAGATAGGAAGTCAAAAATAATAACAGGAAACTTGTCTTTTTGTGGTTAGTAGTCGATGTCGGCTTGTTACCCTGTATACATCCCTCTGGGCCTTCGCCCGGACACTGATAAGTATTCTCTTGTTATTCTGAGTCCTGTCCGATTCCACCAACTGTTGTCTGCCTTCAGAGCAACCTGCTTCGTTGCCTGTGGGTCAGTGCGAGTGCTTTTCGGTGAGTGTGTCAATCGAGGGGCGGTAGCGTGTTTGTAAAGCTCTCGTCGTATATTTCATGCAAGACTGTCTTTAGCATAAATGCAAAAAAGATCTTCTCTTAAAATTCAACTGGCGGTAATTAATGCTCTTTTGAGAAGAGAGTTAAAAACCCGCTTTGGCCAATATCGGTTAGGTATGGCCTGGGCCCTGATTGAGCCTGTGTTGCAGATACTGGTTTTTATGGGGCTTTTCTATTTTCGCGACCGTACCGCCATGGGTGGCCTTGAGCTACCCATATTTCTTGCAACAGGAATAGCGCCTTTTCTGTACTTTAAGAAGGTGATTACTCAATCATTAAATGCGGTATCGGCAAACAGGAATTTATTGATTTATCGCCAGGTCCGGGTATTTGACCCATTTATTGCCAGATTTGTGCTTGAGTTTGCTCTTGCTTTTGCCGTTTTTTGCGTCATTGTCGCGGGATCCTGGTGGATAGGTTATAAGGTTGAAATTATTAGCTCACTGTATTTCCTTCTTATCTACCTGCAGTTAAGCTTTTTTGCTTTTGGCCTGGGACTGATTTTTGGTGTCATCAATACGCTCTATCCAGAACCGGGCAAGTTCATCCCACCACTGCTGCAACCACTGATGTTTATTTCAGGAACCTTTTTTTCCATCAACGAGCTGCCGCCCAGTGTACAGGACTGGCTGCTCTGGAACCCGCTGATACATGCCTTCGAGCTGATGCGCTCATGTTTCTCACACGATTATGATACTTCGCTGGTAAGTCAGGAATACCTTGCACTCTGTACGCTGGTAGCCATGACTCTCGGGATGCTGATGTTCAGGGCAAACTGGCGGAAGATGTTGACGGTATGATTTATTTTGACAATGTCACCAAGTATTACCCAACCCCAAAAGGAAGACACTATATTCTCAGAGAAGTCACCCTGGAGCTGCCAGGGGATAAAAATATCGGGGTGTTTGGTGCAAATGGCAGCGGTAAATCAACACTGATGAACCTTCTGGCAGGCACGGACTTTCCGAACAAGGGCAGTATCCGCATGGAGGGGAATGTTTCCTGGCCCCTTGGTCTATCTGGCTACCAGGGAAGTATGACCGGCCGGGAGAATGCTGAATTCGTCTGCAGAATTTATGGTAAAAGCCAGGCTGAGATTAAGAAGAAACTGGAGTTTATCAAGGAGTTCTCTGAAATTGGTGACTTTTTTGAGATGCCGTTAAAAAGTTACTCTTCCGGTATGCGGTCAAAATTCTCTTTTGCCGTCAGCATGGCTTTTGATTTTGATTACTACCTGATGGATGAGCTAACGGCTGTTGGCGACAAACGATTTAAACAGAAATGCAATGAGACACTAAACGCGAAAAAAGAGTCTGCAAAATTCCTCTTGGTCTCTCACAACCTTGATGAGCTAAAAAGACATTGCGACATAGGGGTATTCATCAAAGATGGAAAAATCCATGTCCATCAGTGTATTGATGATGCCATTGCTGCCTATAACGACATGTGACCAAGAAATCAGCCTCGAATCAAAATAATCACAACTCTTGTGGAAAGCAGAGCATTTTAGGCTTGAGCCTGTAAAATATGAATGAATCCAACCCAAAGTTGAAGGCCAGTACTGCAGAGCAGGCAGACGGCACAGAAACCCCTCAGCCTACCGTAGTTGTCATCAAAAAGACCAGCCGCGACAGCTCAGCTGATATTGATCATAAAGACCAGAAAAGCTGGTTGAGGCTGTTTAAGAAAACCCTGCTGGAAAAGGAGTCAGGTCGCTGGTTTGCTGGAATGGTTGTGTTGCCATGGTTTCTTACAGCGGTCTATTTTGTGGGCTTTGCGTCTGACAGGTATGTCTCGGAAGCCAGTTTTATGATAGAGAAAAGTGAAGCTGGAGCCCCTGGCTTCGAAGGGTTTGGGCTACTTGGGATGGTGCCTCAGTCCAGTAATGATCAGCGACTGCTGGAAACGTTTATCCAGTCACCTGACATGCTCTATTTCCTGGATAAAAAATTGGCTGTTCGACAGCATTATATTGAATCTGCCGACTGGCTCTCTGCCCTCGAAAGCGATGCCAGCCATGAGCGCTTTCTACAGTTCTACCGGGATCATATGCGGGTCCGCTTCAATGATACTAACGGAATGCTGGATCTTGAGATTCAGGGTTTCAGCCCGGAATCTTCATTAAAGATTGCTGAACTTGTGCTTGAGCGCAGCGAAGCTTTTGTCAACGAAATCAGTCATGAACTGGCCAATGAACAGCTGAAATTTGTGCGGGGTGAAGTTGAACTGGCAGAGCAGAAACTCAAAGGTATTACAGCTGAACTGGTGGCATTCCAGAATGAAACCGGCATGTTGAACGCCAGCGAACAGGGGGCTGCACTCAGTGGCATAATGAACGAGCTGCAGGGTGAGCTGGTGAGGAACCAGACTGAGCTGCAGACGCTTACCTCCTTCCTGAATGAAACGGCGCCCCAGGTTGTTGCCCTGAAACAGCGTATCTCAGCCTTGCAGAAGCAGATGGCGCTTGAGAAGAACCGCATCACAGACAGTAATAATGAGTCCCTGAATGATCTGCTGGCCAGGCAGCAGGAATTACAGCTGGAGCTGGAGCTGGCGACGAAAGCCTACTCATCATCCC
>JBPCXN010000040.1:0-4384 GCA_051008495.1 Endozoicomonas sp.
AGGCTATTGCCGCTCTGAAAGGTGAGTTTGGCAGTATCAAGTCAGATATAGAGCAGCTCATCCGTGATATGCAGCGGTCTATTGATGAGTCACGCCGTTTTGTTGATTCCCTGAAGGAACAGGCCCGATAACACCGGCCTGAACACAGGTTCTTTCACCTGTAAACCCGGTTCCTGGTCGCCAGCCAGATGCCACTGAATATGAAGCTCGCCCCCACCAGATGATAACCGTGGAGAGATTCCCCCAGAATCGGGATGGCAAAAGAGGCGGAAAACACCGGAATAAGAAAATTGAACATGGAGGCAGTGTTGGCGCCTAGCACAGCCACTCCATGATTCCACGAAAGGTAAGCCGTCAGCGAAGCAAACAGGACAACATACGTCAGCAGCAGCGCCGTATTGGCGTCCAGCTCAAATCCCCCTTTCAAAGAGTATTCCCAAAGATAGAACGGGCTCAGAAAGCACAGCCCCATCCCAACAAGAACTGTCAGCAGAACCAAGCCATTAAGAGGAATCGAAAAGCGTTTCAACAGCACTGTGTATAGCCCCCAGCAACAGGTGGCCAGCATCATGATCATATCCCCACGACCAAAACGCAATTCCGCCAGTGCAGACAGATTTCCATGACTGAAGATCACCAACAGCCCCGGCAGGGCAATCAAAACTCCCAACAGTTCTCGCTTGGAGGGGAAGACTTTCAACAGAGGTATGCTCAGAACAATAGCGACTACCGGCAGGGAAATCTGAACCAGTGTAATATTAACAGCCTGTGTCGTTTGGGCAGCTATATATAGAAGAGTGTTAAACGAGGTGATGCTGGTAATAGCCAGAAGAACCAGCTTCCCCTTGTAACGCCAGATAACCTGTCGTTCAGCCACCACTTTTCTGCCACAGAACAACAGCAATATCACAAAAGCCAGGGTCCAGCGCCAGAATGACAATGCCACAGGAGGGATCTCCCCCACGCTCAGACGCCCCGCGACACTGTTTCCGCCCCAACACACAGTAGCCAGCACCAGGCCAGCAATAGCCAGCTGCTGTTTGTGATTCCATTGTCCTGCTTTGAACGCTTCCAATCCATCTTCTCCAGAAACCGTCGTGGGTCGAAGCAGACTCTCAACCCAGGTCAACAAAACAACGCTGCAGCAAAAAAGGGCGCATAAAGCGCCCTTCTAATGATGACAGACGGTCAATCAGTTCTTGTCTTTATCGACCAGCTTGTTGGCAGCAATCCAGGGCATCATTTCACGCAGCTTGGCACCGGTTTTTTCGATTGGGTGTGCAGCGTTGTTACGACGGTAGGCAGTCATGGATGGATAGTTCATGGCGCCTTCGGTGATAAACATCTTGGCGTACTCACCATTCTGAATGCGCTTGAGGGCGTTACGCATTGCCTGACGGGACTCATCGTTGATGACCTCAGGGCCAGTCACGTACTCACCATACTCGGCATTGTTAGAGATGGAGTAGTTCATGTTGGCGATGCCGCCTTCGTACATCAGGTCAACGATCAGCTTGAGTTCGTGCAGGCATTCAAAGTAGGCCATTTCTGGCGCATAACCGGCTTCAGTCAGGGTTTCAAAGCCTGCTTTAACCAGTTCTACCGCACCACCACAGAGTACAGCCTGCTCGCCGAACAGGTCAGTTTCGGTCTCATCCTTGAAAGTGGTTTCAATGATACCGGTACGACCACCGCCAACGCCGGAAGCGTAGGAAAGAGCCAGATCTTTAGCTTTACCGGAAGCGTCCTGATAGATAGCTATCAGGTCAGGAATACCACCGCCCTTAACGAACTCAGAGCGCACAGTGTGACCCGGCGCTTTGGGTGCAATCATGATAACGTCCAGGTCTTTGCGGGGAACAACCTGGTTGTAGTGAATGGCAAACCCATGGGCAAAGGCCAGGGTAGCGCCTTCTTTCAGGTTGGGCTCAATCTGCTCTTTATAAAGCTGGGACTGGAACTCATCGGGAGTCAGAACCATGACAACGTCAGCCTGCGCAACCGCTGCAGGGACTTCCATAACTGTCAGGCCAGCGGCTTCAGCTTTTTCCCAGGAAGAAGAGCCCTTGCGCAGACCGACAGTAACATCCACTCCGGAATCTTTCAGGTTGTTGGCATGGGCATGGCCCTGGGAGCCGTAACCGATGATAGAAACTTTCTTGCCACGGATGATGGAAAGGTCGCAATCTTTATCGTAATAAACCTGCATCTGGATACTCCGGCTCTAGTTTTGTTATGACGGGGAGGAATGTATGCCGTGCACAATAATCCAAACCCTTTGTTGCGTAAAATGATATATTTGCAATACAGAATCCCATTTTACGCAATATTATAAACAGCAGACAAAAATGGAACAGAAAACACTCAAACAGTTCCTCAGCCTGGCAGACACGCTCCATTTCGGTCGCGCCAGCGCTGCCTGCCATATAAGCTCTTCAGCCCTGAGCCGAAGTATTCAACAGCTTGAAGAGAGCCTCGGGATAAAACTGTTTGAACGTAACAACCGTAGCGTATCACTGACCCGGGAAGGCCGGATCTTTGAGAACTATGCCCGCGAGGCTCTTATTCAATGGGATGCTGTAAGAAATGAGTTACTGTCGGGCGCCGAGGAATTAAGAGGGGAAATCAGCGTCTACTGCTCAGTCACGGCCAGTTACAGCTTTCTCTACGATATTCTTAGCCGGTTTCGTCGAAACTACCCAAAAGTCGAGATCAAGCTGCGCACCGGCGATCCGGAACCTGCCATTGAACATGTCCTTTCCGGGAAAGAAGACATCAGTATCGCAGCCCGGCCCGACCAGTTGCCTGGAAACCTAGCCTTCAGCAGTATCGGGTTATCGCCGCTGGTTTTTATAGCCCCGTCAGACAAGAGCTTTTCCATACCCGGTAGCGATGAGCAGTGGAGCCAGGTTCCCATGATTCTGCCGGAAAAAGGTGTCAGCCGGAATCGGGTGAACCAATGGTTCAGCAACAAAAGTATCAAACCCAGGATTTATGCCCAGGTTGCGGGCCATGAAGCCATAGTGAGCATGGTCAGTCTGGGGTTTGGGGTGGGTGTGGTGCCGCAGATCGTTCTTGATAACAGTCCGCTGGCTGACAAGGTTCAGGTGCTGGACGTGAAGCCCTGGCTGGCAGCCTACGACGTCGGCATCTGCGTTCTGGAGAGAAAGCTGAAGAGTCCGTTGATCCAGGCTTTCTGGTCGATGTTGAGCAGCCAGTAACAAAGCCTTGAGCGCCAATCGAAAAGCGGCATTTCATGCCGGTTGCTAACCTGAAAAGAGCAATAGGAAAACGGTAATAAGGCTGAAAGAATGCAAGTCCCTCCCCCTGACGTCCCAGGCTCCTCATCCCCATCTGGCTCCGGCCTTCGTCAGGATAAGGAGGGAACATCTCAGTTGGATGCACCAACTACCGGCTTACGTCCTCTCTCCCCAAGTACTGCAGGCCCTGCAGAAACGAGTTTGCCGGAACGTATCACCCGGATAAAAAAAGAACCTCAGCCACATAAAGAACCTCATTCACATCAGGTGAATAACCAGTTCCCCCTTTTCAAACCCTCTAAAGATCTCAGCAGGAATAGCCGCCCTGCACCTGAACTATCTGTAAACTGGATTCTTACCCCTTCACCAATCAAAAGTGCACGGGATCAAATAAAAGAACAGATTAGAGATTATATCTCCTTGAGTGATTCTGACAGGGCGCATTGGATGGAAAGCAGGATGCGGAAAGCTGTCAGCAGAGGTGAAGTTTTTCCGCTGCTCCATGGGGCAAATGAAGTAAGGGCAGCCAAGGACATCCAGCCTTTCGAGTTGCTCGGCCACTATGCCGGCGAGCTTCATGATGATGAAACCCTGGAGGCTCTCATGGATAAATACGGCCAGGACAAGGTATCTGAGTACTCCATGGGAGTGACACTTCGGGTCACTGAATACTCTACTGAAGACTACGTTATCAGTGGTTATCCCGAAAGCAACCTGAGTTCCCTGATTAATGCCAGCAACACCTATGCCACTGAACTCCAAGATAAGGGAATACCTGTCTCATTCACCAGCCAGAAAACAGTACCTGCCAATGTAAATGCTGTCAGCGCCACGAAGGGAGAAGAGATCTATGTATTCATGTTCAGTACCGAGAGGATCCCGAAAGGCGAGGTTCTTTGGTTTGACTATGGGATTGAATTCTGGAAACGACTGAATGAAAGCAGAGTTGTCGGCGAAAGCGACAGTGAAGGCGAGCATGAAGAGCTACCGCTATTGGAGGCATCAGTGGCAATGCGGGTTGAACCACCGTTTTTTTCCAGTGACGGTGAAGAGTCTGATATGGAGACAGAGACATCTTCGTCATCTGCTTTCCAGCTTGGAATATTTGCAGGTATGCCAGCAGA
>JBPCXN010000041.1:0-6207 GCA_051008495.1 Endozoicomonas sp.
AAACCGGAAAGCATCATCAGGAGCCCGTTTTACCGTCATCAAAGAGGCCGGAATGGAATGAGTTCAGAAGATTTATCAGGGAACAGTGGAATACATAGCCTCACTCTCTACCATTCAGCTTCAGAATACGACGGTAATCAGGAAGTCACGGATTCAGGATTGAGTTACCGGATGACCTACTCTGGGTGAATGAATTTGACTGGAACCTTGTGGAACAGAGCCAGGAACGCAGCCTGACCGGGGGGCTGTTGGTACAGGAACAGGCAAAGAGCTTCGGCTTACCCAGCGTACTCAGTGGTGGCGTGGAAGCGGCCTGGGTGAACCGATCTAGTGCTTGATTTACTCGACCTGAGCTGTATTGCCAACAAGATTATGACGCTGACACTGCCGGATCTACGACAGTTTCTTGTAATATTTGATCGAAGCTATGGTGTGCCAGTTGAAGCGCGACAGCTACTTCCCAATGCTTTTACAGAGGACAGCGAAAAGTACTTTTTGACTCTTAGATTAATGATTGTCGAAGAACACTAACAGGGCAATCGTCAGGGAGACGGTTCCCACTCCATGCCAGTCTCAGTACCGATAAGGTGTTCAATAAGGGGGCGTTTAATGGGGTCAACAGAGTCTTCAAATAATCGCTTTCGTTTTCTGTGCTCTTCTTCATCGCAAATACAACAAATATCATGTGGCTCAAAGCTGTCATATGTCACCTCTTCACAATAAAGCCAACCTTGTGGCTGTCCCAGCCATGCAGGAATACCTGTGTAGTTCAACAGGCTGTAGCCAAAGACTATAGTCGTGTTTAACCTATCATGGACAAACTCATAAAAAATTGAAGTTACTGTCTCGTTTTCATTTCTGAGCTGGATAGCTTGCCACTGCCCTCCCCAAACACCGTAGTGGTTATGTTGAAGCAAAAACGGAGTTGCCCATTCGTTCAATGAAATGGTCATCACAAGTAGGTCTATGGTTTCTCGGTTAGTTTGAATCAAATCAGCACACTGTTGAGGCGTCAATGCTGCTGCCGGAGTACTGAACAGGGTTCCTGCAAGCAGAACCCAGGATAGTCGTTTCATACATGGAGCATAGCTAATGAGTAGAAGATCAGTGGATGTAAAACTTTTCGAAGGCCAGCGCCTGACCGAGAGGGAGACATACTCTTGAAGACAGTAAAATCGAGAGTATGCGTTCCTACTCGGAGCATGAGAACGGATTGAATAACATTCAATTATTTCCTCTTGCTTTAACACTCTATAGATCAAACTCTGAGCCAGAGCTCAATATAGACAGCCAGCCTCACAGCACCAACTATAGTTGCATCTGAGATTCTTTGACCTGTCGGTCTATTTGTGAAATCTTTTTGTAACAAATGTGAAATACGATAAGAGCAAGCAAACAAAACACATCGGGGAAATCATGAGCAAATCAAACGGATGGGCGCTGTCTGTTCTTTTCACTGGTCTGCTTGGCGCAGGCATCTCAGCACATGCTGCGGAAGAGCTGAGACTGCTCACCTGGGGCGGATATGCGCCACAGGACGTGGTTGACCAGTTTGAAAAAGAAACGGGCATCAAGGTAAAAGTCACCAAGTCCAATAATGAAGACATGATTTCCAAGCTGCGGGCTACCCGAGGCGCCGGTTTTGACCTGGTGCAACCCAGTCAGGATCGGGTCGTCAGTGCCCAGAAAGAGTACCGCATCTACAAACCGATGGATCTCAGTCAGCTTGAGCAAGGTCGCTTTATTACCTCTATGATGGAAGCGACCAGCAAAAGTACCTCTATCGGCAACAAGGTTTATGGCGTACCCCATGTCTGGGGAACCAGCGGCTTGATCGCAAACAATGACAATGTGAAATCCAATTACAGTTTTAACGACCTTTGCTCCGACGATTACAGAGGCAAAGTCTCCTATCGTCTGAAACGACCTACCCTGATAGGTTTTGCTTTCGCCATGGGCGAAGACCCTTTTGCCGCCTATAATGACGAGAAGAAATACGCTGAAATTCTCACCCGGGTAGAAAAGAAACTGGTTGAGTGCAAAAGCAATGTAAAAGCCTACTGGAGTGGCGGCGATGCACTGATCAACCTGTTACGTAGCGGCGAAGTAACACTGGCCATGGGCTGGGATGCAGGTGGCTGGAAGCTCCATAAAGAAACCGGAAAGATCAACTTTGTTGCCCCGGAGTCTGGCGCACTGGGCTGGATTGACACCTTTGCCCTGCCGGCAAAAGGCAAGAATGATGAGGCCGCCTACAAGTGGATCAACTTTGTGATGCAGCCTGAAATTGCTGCCAGGATCACCTCAGCCGCGGGCAACTTCACGGCCGCTGTGGGAGCAGAGAATCACGTAGATAAAGCTTTGAGAAAAAGCTACAAGATCAGCTACAACCAGCAGGCCATTGATAACATCAAATGGTACCCGCCGGTACCCGCCGGTCTGGAAACCATTGAAGGCAAGGTTCTTGATCGCATCAAGGCAGCCCAGTAGATAAAACGATACCTGTCGTCAGCCTTGGCTGTTCCAGTAGGTCGGCGACAGGCCAGCAGCTTTCTGTATCTGCGTTTAAGGAAGTAATTGATGCCCGCTAATATAACTCTTGAATGCCGGAATCTCAGCAAACAGTTCGAAGATTTCCAGGCAGTCAGAGATATTTCCTTCAGTATTCCCCAGAGTTCTTTCTTTTCTATTCTTGGCCCCTCAGGCTGCGGTAAAACCACTCTGCTGAGAATGCTGGCCGGGTTTCTGCAACCGGATTCCGGTGATATTTCTATCCAGGGACGTTCCATGCTGGGCGTGCCGCCCAATCAAAGACCGGTGAACATGGTGTTCCAGCACCTGGCGCTTTTTCCCATGATGAATGTCGGTGAAAACATCGCCTATGGACTGAAGAGACGTAAAGTCGCTAAAAATGAGATTAAACGCAGGGTGGCTGGTGCTCTTGAACGCATAGGCTTACCCGACGTGGCCAAAAAACCGGTTGACCAGCTCTCCGGCGGCCAAAAACAAAGAGTCGCTATTGCCCGCTGCCTGATTCTGGAACCCGAAGTACTGTTGCTGGATGAACCCCTGGGCGCCCTGGACCTGAAGCTGCGCGAACATATGAAAGTGGAGCTGAAGAAATTGCAGCAGGCTTTTGGCACCACCTTCGTCTATATCACCCATGACCAGTCAGAAGCCATGGCCATGTCAGACACTGTAGCTGTGATGAACCATGGTCGTTTTGAGCAGGTAGGCTCGCCCCAGGAACTTTATTATCAGCCGAAGACTGCCTTTGTTGCCGGTTTTGTAGGCGACAGCAATCGCTTCAAGGGTGAAATTGCCGGCTTTAATGCTGGCACTGCGAGTGTTCAGACAGATTGTGGACAATTGCTGCACGGTCTGGCCGCAGACAGTAGCATGTCGGTGGGAAAGAAAGTCGACTTGTTTGTTCGTCCGGAAGCGATAAACCTTGATACAGCCAGTTCGCAGCAGGCAGAAAACTCCATCGCCGGAACCGTAGAGAATATTCTGTTCGACGGCGGCAACAGCCGCATACTCGTGCGTAACGACAGGACAGGTTCAGAACTGCAGGTACTCCTGCCACAAACCCGTGAATATCAGAACCTGCAGCGGGGGGCCAGCCTGAACCTGAGCTGGGATGCCATGCAGAGCCGGGTATTCCGGGCGGATGATGTTGCATGATAAACCTGACCGGAAAGAAATTATCATTCTATCTGTTGCTTGCGCCACTACTGCTCAGCCTCGGGTTACTGATCCTCTTACCTCAGCTAGATATGATCGGGATCTCGTTAAGGGAACGCATCAGCTATGGCAAATATGAATTCAGCCTGCTTCATTACCGGGAATTTTTCACCGAACCACTGTACTGGAACACCTTCCTGCGAACGGCTGTCATGTCCATCCTGGCGACAATCATTACCCTTGTTATTGCCTTTCCAATTGCCTGGTATATAGCCAAGGTCGCCAGGGGGCGGAGCAAAAGCCTTATGTTTCTAGCCTGCCTGATTCCTTTCTGGGTCAGCGAGCTGGTCAGAACCTATGGCTGGATGATCCTGCTGAGAGAGAGTGGTGTTATCAGTAACTTACTTCAGTGGACAGGTCTGGCAGATGCTCCTGTCGAGATGCTGTACAACGATATCACCGTTATGATGGGTTTGGTGTATACCTCCATGCTGTTCATGATAGTGCCATTGATCAGTACACTGGATGGTTTGGAAGACAGCCTAGTGGAAGCCTCCTACGACCTCGGTGGTAATGGCTGGCATGCCCTGAAAGACGTAATAGTTCCTTATGCCATGCCCGGCATTGTGTCTGGCTGCATTGTTGTTTTCATGCTGACCCTGGGTAACTACCTGACCCCGACCCTGCTGGGAGGAAAAGACAGTCTCTGGTTTACCGAACAGATTTTCACCCAGTTCATTACCCGCTTTAACTGGGAACAGGGCGCTGCCTTTGGTGTGCTTCTGCTGGTGCTGTCATCGCTGATTGTATGGCTTGGTCTGAAAATCAGTGGTCAATCCTTCCGCGATGCAGTTGGAAAACAGCCATGAACCGAAAATGCAGCTTCCTCACCTCAGAGCATGAAAATGCTGGATTTTCATGGTAAAAAGAAGGTAGTCGAAATGATTCCATCCATACCGCAAAGTCAGGCATTTACCAAAACCTATTCAGCCTATGTCGCCCTGTTCTTTGTGTTTCTTATGGCGCCACTGGTGGTGGTCGCCCTGTTCTCTTTTAACGACAGCCTTTTTCCCTCTCTACCCTGGGGAGGTTTCACAGTGGACTGGTATTTCTCCGATTCAGGAGAGAGAACCGGACTGTTCCATGACGACCGGATTCTCGAAAGTATTGGCACCAGCCTGATGATTGCCACAATGGTCGCCGTGCTATCCGTTTCAGTGTCCATCTCCAATGCTTTTCTTTTTGAACGTTATGAGTTCAGAGGCAAACAGTTTTTATACAGCCTGATGCTATTACCCCTGGTAATACCTGGCGTTATTCTGGGTATCTCGGTACTGGCTTTCAGCAGCAGTATTGCCAATGGTGTAGAAGACAGTTGGGGGCAGGATCTAGAGTTTTTAAGGCCCGGCATGCTATTAGTCGTACTGGGACAGTTTGCCTTTATCAGCACCATCTGCACACTGGTGATGACTGCTCGACTGAGGAAGTTTGATTTTCAGCTGGAAGAGGCAGCCCTGAACCTGGGCGCAAGCCAGTTTGAAGTTTTCCGAACCATCACGCTGCCATGGTTAAAGCCTGCTGTAATCGGCTCAGCCACCGTCGCCTTCCTGATGTCATTCGAAAATTTCAATACCACACTGGTGCTGGCAGGCAGTGACTCGCCTTTGACTGTCACCATGTTTGACCGTATGAGAGAAGGCTCAACGCCCGTGCTCAATGCCGTGTCTCTGCTGCTGATGACTGGGTCAGGGCTACTGGCATTTATCAGTATTATGGTTCAGAGGAAGAAGCCCGGGGGCTGATGAAATTGAGTGAAAGACTCCGCTATTGCGGAGTCATGCTTTGAGGAAATCACTCATATCAGTAGCCGTTAAATCAATAATACGCTGCCTTTCTGGTGCTATCCAGGCTGTATGTGGAGTGATAATCAGGTTAGGTCGCTTGTAATCAAGCAAGATATTGCCGTTCTTCGGTGGTTCTTATGTCAGAACATCAAATCCGGTACCACCAATTTCACCAGCATGAAGCCCTTTAACCAGACTGGCTTCGTTGACCAGGCCTCCACGGGCCGTATTGATTAATAAAGGTAACTATTCAGCACTCAGCAAAGGATGATCGCAGTAATTCTTCATGGCTATAAGCAGGGCTTCAAAAACATTCTGACCCTGCTTTCTCGCCGATGTAACATAACTTCGTATCCGGCAATACCACTTCGCTCCTTTCTCACTCCTGATACAACCCGATATTTTTTGCTTAACCTTGCCATTTCTGATGTCTTGCTCACCACCATTATTGTCGAAGGGGGTGTTGAGGTCGGTCATGAATATCAAGGTTTCTTCCTTGAACTCCACCAACCGCTTAAACAGGTTGAAGGCTTTTGTATTTTTGACTTTGTCACGACCCAGTGGGTGAAATTAAAAGTGATCCATTTGCCACTATCCCGTCTGCTGCCAGTACTGATCCCACTCTCCGTTAGAACGCAAGGTTCTTAAGCAAAGCATTACCCCTGCATTGGCAGGTTTC
>JBPCXN010000042.1:0-14042 GCA_051008495.1 Endozoicomonas sp.
TGGCACCTCGATGTCGGCTCATCACATCCTGGGGCTGAAGCCGGTCCCAAGGGTATGGCTGTTCGCCATTTAAAGTGGTACGCGAGCTGGGTTTAGAACGTCGTGAGACAGTTCGGTCCCTATCTGCCGTGGACGTTGGAAGTTTGAGGAGAGCTGCTCCTAGTACGAGAGGACCGGAGTGGACGGACCACTGGTGTTCGGGTTGTGTCGCCAGACGCATTGCCCGGTAGCTAAGTTCGGACGGGATAACCGCTGAAAGCATCTAAGCGGGAAGCCCCCTTCAAGATGAGACTTCCCTGAGCCCTGAGGCTCCATAAGAGACGTTGAAGACTACGACGTTGATAGGCTGGGTGTGTAAGCGCTGTGAGGCGTTGAGCTAACCAGTACTAATGACTCGAGAGGCTTGACCATATAACGCCAAAGCGATTTGAAACGTTAACCGTCGACCGTAAGCCGTTGACCGTTAACCGCCATGCACGAGAGTGTGAAGCAAGAATCAAGAACAAAGCTTAAAGACAGAATTTTGGATTCCAGAGTTTGCAGAGATCAACGGACAACGGTCCACGGATAACTGCCAACTCAAACCAGTTTTGCCTGGTGACCATAGAGTGTTGGAACCACCCGATCCCATCCCGAACTCGGAAGTGAAACGACACATCGCCGATGGTAGTGTGGGGCTTCCCCATGTGAGAGTAGGTCATCGCCAGGCACTAAATATAAAAAACCCCGACAGCTTTGCTGCCGGGGTTTTTTATTTATCTGCTTTTTGTGGGGAATGACAAATTCGTCTGGAACGAATTTGGAGGCACTTCAGTGCGCCCACAGGGTGAAACACAGGAGGTGTTTCATCTAACGACACATCGGGCCTCGTTTCGGCCAGCTACCAGCGAGTATAAATCTCTCATAGAAGATGCTTCTGGATTTTTCTTTATCCGCTGCTATTACAGGCGCTGTGCAGAACAGAAGACAGTGATGTGATTGGTAGCTGTTGTTAAAACGACCAGGGTAAGAGCTGGTCTATTCTGCATGATTCAGTGACACTCAAAGACGGCCGATATTTGCTGGTCTACAATCATTCCCGGCGTAGCCGGTCTACTTTAAACATGGCAATGTCGGAAGACGGGGCAAGCCGGACACAGTTTGTACGTTGGAGCAAGTTCATGGAGAGTACTCATATCCAGTTGTAATCCATGCATCAAATAGGCTGGAACATGCACTTTACACTTGGCGCCGTCTTGCCATTCGTCACTGGATTTTCCAGTTGAGATAAGAAATATGCTGGGAGAATAGCTGGCAACAGTGGGAAACAACTCCATGAATAGAGTAGTTTTCAAAGGTTCAGCACGTAATCGCGGGTTGATTCATGGTGAGCAGCTGCGTGACGAGATTCATAAGGCACTGGCCTACTATCGCCCACGGTTCAATGCTGACAAGGTACGACTTCAGGAACATGTGGCTCTGATGATGGCGAAGGTGCAGGCGTTCCGGCCCGACTTTATTGTTGAAATGGATGCCATTGCTGAAGCGTCCGGTGTTGAATCTTTATGGATATATTGCCTGAATGCCCGCAGTGAACTGATGTCATCGCCTGTTGAGTGTTCATCCATCGCTTTTCCGGGAGCCGGACTGATAGGGCAGAACTGGGACTGGGCAGAAGCCCTGGAGGCGCAACTTGCCCTGGCGGATATGGAGCTGGAAAACGGACATCGCATTCTGACAATGATTGAGCCTGGCATGCTGGCCAAGATAGGAATGAACAGTGCAGGGCTTGGTGTCTGTTTGAACATTCTGCCTGCTGACAAGAAACTGGATGGGGTGCCTGTACACATTCTGCTGCGGGCTATACTGGAGTGCCGAACGCTTGCTGATGCCGCAGAGCTGATCACCCTGAATGGTTGTGGTAAGGCCAGTCATATATTAGTTGGCAGTGTGGAGCATCAAGCCTTTGCCGTAGAGCTGGCGCCGGAAAAGCCTTATTTTCAGACTCTGGACCAGCCATATTATCTTCATACCAATCATTACCTGGAACCAGGCCAGGCTGTGCCTCTGGCCAGTAGCGTCTGTACAGAAACCCGTTTTGCCCGAATGTCGAACATGGCTCAACAGATAGTAGAGTTGAACCTTCACGGTATGATGTACATTCTAAGTTCTACAGAACCCCCCTTTCCTATTCTTCGTCCATATGAAGAACATGAGCTGACAGGCAGGGCGGGAACGCTGGCGACCATCCTGATGGACCTGCCAGGCGGTGCTCTTCATTTAAGAGAAGGTTTTGACGCTCAGTCTTCATACGAGCATTTCTCGCTTAAGGAAAAGTTGGGATAGAAAGCGGCCTGCAAAGACATTATCTGTAATCCCTTCTGAGACCTGGAAAGGGCGGAAACACCGCCCGGGTTATCTGCGAATTAAAAATAACCGAGCAAGCCAAGCCCGATCAGAACAGCAAAGATCATCAGTACGCCAATGGTGCTGACAAATTTACCCATCTTGATGAAATCTGAGCTGCTGACAAGGCCGGTGGAATGAGCCAGGGCGTTGGGTGGTGTGCTGATTGGTAGAGACATGCCCATGGATGCGGACAGCGCCACGGTAATAACAATCAGGCTGAGACCTCCGTAGGCATCTAATCCTGACAGCACTGCCGCCACTGAAACAGCTATCGGTATCAGCAGGTTGGCTGTTGCAGTATTGGACATGAAGGTAGCCATGACCATGGCGACAATGGCCAGCAGAAATAATACAGGCAGAATACCAAGAGTATCGAATGGAATACTGTGCACTATGGCACTGGCCAGGCCACTTTTTTCAAGTCCGTAGCCCAGAGCGATACCACCTGCAATTAGCCAGAGCACATCCCAGTTTATCTGTCGTATGTCCTGGGTGTTGGTAATGCCGGTCATGGAAAAAACAATCACGGGGAGCATCGCGACTACGTAGGAGTTTACTCCATGAACACTGGAGGTGATCCAGAGCAGGACTGTGGCTGCGGTTGTGGCGTAGACAATGTAAGCTTTAGGACTCTTGTCAAAGACTGAATCTATTTCGAGGTTGATTTCCCTGATGCCTGTTGGGTAAGCCCGGCGCAGCAGGCGCCAGCTGATTATGATCAGAATAAAGGCCAGCGGAATGGCAAACAGCATCCAGCTGCCAAAGCTCATAGCGTATTCGCCGGTAAGATAACGGAAGGCGATGGCATTGGGGGGCGTGCCAATAGGGGTTCCGATACCGCCCAGGTTGGCGGCTATGGGAACGGCCATAATCATGCCTTTAACACCCTGGTCGTTGTGATCCATGTTTTTCAGTAAAGGTGTGAGCAAAGTCAGCATCATGACGGTGGTGGCTGTATTACTCATGAACATGGAGAAAATGGCTGTGATGCCCATGAGCCCCAGCATCACCCTTGAATAATTGCTGCCAATGGGCTTCAGAAGCACCCTGGCCATATTGATGTCCAGTTTGTATTTGGTTGCGGCAATAGCGATGAAGAAACCACCGAGGAACAGGATCACTACCGGTGCAGCAAAACTCGCCAGTATTTCTTTGTAGCTGAGCATGCTCTCTGCATCCAGCCCCACCCTCAGGAAGAAAGGCGAGCTGTTGGAAACAGTGGTGGACAGCAACCCCAGGATCATCAGGGAGGTGGCGTATGCCGGGACCAGCTCTGTTACCCAGAGCAGTGTTGCAACGACGAAGATGGCCAGAACCCGTTGACCACTGACGGTAATGCCATCGATAGGTATGATGCCATGGGGCAGAAAGAAGATGACGAGAAAAGTACAGGCAATCAGCCCAAGCTTGGTATTTTGCGACATGCTATCCCATATTGTTGAATTAATAGGCGGTCGGGTGTAACAGGATTATGTGGCGAACGAGGAAATGTCGCATTGCAATAGGTCAATAGATTGATTAATTAATAGGCGGTCGGGTGTAACAGGATTATGTGGCGAACGAGAAAATGCTGCATTGCAATAGGTCAATAAACTGGAGTCACAAGAACTGTTAGTTTCAGGCGGGTTCTATTCTTCACTGCCGATGGCATTTGAAGCGTTTTTTTCCAGTGAGGAGCTTGAGGCAGGAATTGCAAGGCAATCAGGGTTTTGTCGAAGACTTAGGTAAGCAGTAACCCAAAATTTACCAACGTCACCCCCGCATAGGGGGCCGTCGTAAAAAGCTTTGCTGGCCGGAAGCTGACCTCTGCAAAAAGCCCTCACATACTAACGGAGGGTTTTTATGTTGCTACGGCCGGAGCGTTGCCGTAACAACCGTGTATCTGTCTGTTAAGATCACAGGCGGCTTTCAAACGCCGCATTGAGCAATTCCCGCGTATAGTCAGTGGAGGGTTGTCTGAATATATCGAGTGTGCTGCCCTGCTCAATGATCCGGCCGTCTTTCATGACCATGATCCTGTGGCTCATGGCCTTGACCACGGCCAGGTCATGGCTGATAAAGATGTAGCTGAGGTTGTATTTTGTCTGCAGTTCCCGCAACAGGTCGATGACCTGGGATTGAACTGTTCGGTCCAGCGCCGAGGTGGGCTCATCCAGGATAATCAGTTTGGGCTTGAGAACCAGTGCCCGGGCAATGGCGATCCGCTGCCGCTGACCGCCGGAAAATTCATGGGGATAACGATGACGGACCTCCGGGTCAAGACCGACATCTTCCATAGCCCTGATGATTTCCTGTTCTCTCTGTTCCCCTCTGGCCATTCCGTGGATATCAAGACCTTCCGCTATGATGTCAGCAATAGTCATCCTGGGGCTCAGGCTGCCGTATGGGTCCTGAAATACCACCTGCATCTCACGGCGGAACGGTCGACAGGCCTGCTGATTAAGCCCCTGGATCTCCTGTCCTGAGAAACGGATAGTGCCCTGGCATTCAAGTAGTCGAAGCAATGCCAGCCCCAGTGTGGTTTTGCCTGAACCAGATTCGCCGACAATGCCCAGGGTTTCACCCTGTTTGAGATGCATGGAAAGGTCAGTGACCGCTTTGACATGATCAACCGTTTTGCGGAAAAAACCTTTCCTGATAGGGAACCATACCCGTATATCCTGGCATTCAATGATATTTCCGTTATGACCATTGACGGGCTCAGGTGCTCCAGTGGGTTCGGCATTGAGTAGATCGATGGTATAGGGGTGCTGAGGCTGCTGGAATACCTGTGCAGTATCACCCTGTTCGATGATCTGACCATCTTTCATAACACAGATCCGGTCGGAAACATGGCGGATCAGGTTCAGGTCATGACTGATAAACAGAATCGCCATGCCCAGCTTTTTCTGGAGGTCGGCCAGCAGGGCAAGAATTTGCCGCTGGACAGTGACATCCAGTGCCGTGGTCGGTTCATCGGCAATCAGCATTTTTGGTTCACAGGCCAGAGCCATGGCGATCATGGCTCTCTGCCTTTGACCACCGGAGAGTTCATGGGGGTAGGCGGTCAGTTTCTTTTCCGCTTGCTGGATGCCAACCAGATGCAGTAACTCCAGGGCTCTTTTTCTTGCCTGTTCAGGTCTTAGACCGAGATGTAGAGACAGGACTTCACAGACCTGTTTCTCTATGGAGTGCAGGGGGTTCAGGGCCGTCATAGGCTCCTGGAAAATCATACTGATATCATTGCCACGGATCGCCCTTATTTCGGCTTCCTGGGCATTGCTGAGATCCTTGCCGTCGAAAACAATGGAGCCGTTGACACTGGCATTTTCCGGAAGCAGTTTCAGTATGCTCAGTGCAGTGATGGATTTTCCGGAACCGGATTCGCCGACCAGTCCGAGGGTTTCACCAGAGCGTATGGTTAAGCTGGCTTTTTTTACTGCCTGAAAAGTGTTGTCACCCTGGCTGAAGGCGATCGTGAGAGAATCGATTTCCAGTAGAGGGCGCTGCTCTGTATCCGTCATGCTGCACCCCCAGTGTGGTACTTGCGAGGATCAAGGGCATCCCGGGTCGCTTCACCAATAAAAACCAGCAGTGTGAGCATTATCGACATCACCAGGAAAGCTGTTATTCCAAGCCAGGGCGCCTGAAGGTTATTTTTGCCCTGGGCAATGAGTTCGCCCAGGGAGGGAGAGCCGGCTGGCAGGCCAAAGCCGAGAAAGTCCAGGGAGGTGAGGGTGGTGATGGCGCCAGTCAGGATAAAAGGCATGAAGGTCACGGTTGCTATCATGGCGTTGGGAAGAATGTGGTGAAACATCAGTCTTTTGTTGTCCATGCCCAGCGCCATGGCCGCACGGACGTACTCCAGGTTACGGCCACGCAGAAATTCTGCCCGGACGACATCGACCAGGGCCATCCAGCTGAACAGCAGCATGATGCCCAGCAGCCACCAGAAACCGGGTTCGACAAAACTGGACAGAATGATCAGCAGGTAAAGGCTGGGCATGCCCGACCAGATTTCGATAAAGCGCTGGCCGAACAGGTCTATCTTGCCGCCGTAGAAACCCTGGGCAGCGCCAGCGGCCACGCCTATGGCGGAACTGACCAGGGTCAGTGCCAGACCAAACAGCACCGATATCCTGAAGCCGTAGATGACCCTTGCCAGTACATCACGTCCCTGGTCGTCTGTACCCAGAATGTTCTCAAGTGTGGGAGGTGCCGGTGCAATCCGCGCGTAATTGATCGTGTCATAGCTGTAGCGGATGGGTGGCCAGAGCATCCAGCCGTGAGGCTCTATCAGTTCGCGGGCAAAATCCTGCCGGTAATCCATTTCCAGTTCAAACTCGCCGCCAAAGTCGGTTTCCGGATAGGTGTTGAACACCGGGGTGTAGATTTCTCCCTTGAAGTAAACCAGCAGGGGCTTGTCGTTGGCAATGAACTCGGCAAACAGGGTGCCGGTGAACAGGATCAGGAAAATCCAGAGTGAAAAATGCCCCCTGCGGTTGCTCTTGAAGTTAAGCCAGCGTCGCTGATTCAAGGGGCTGAGCTTCATTGAAGTCGTCCTTCGCATTGTACTCTCTTACTGGAATAATCAGTCACGCGCTTCGAAATCGATCCGGGGGTCAACCAGCATATAAGTGAGATCCCCCAGCAGTTTCACCACCATGCCAATGAGGGTGAAGATAAACAGTGAGCCAAACACCACCGGGTAGTCCCTGTTGATGGCGGCTTCATAGCCAAGCAGGCCCAGGCCATCCAGTGAGAAGATAATCTCTATCAGCAGGGAGTTGGTAAACAGGATACCGATCAGGGCGGCCGGAAAACCGGAGATCACCAGCAGCATGGCGTTACGGAAAACGTGCCCGTAAAGGACTTTGTTTTCGTTCAGCCCTTTAGCCCTGGCGGTCTGGACGTATTGCCGGTGGATTTCATCCAGGAAGGAGTTTTTCGTCAGCATGGTCAGGGTGGCGAAGCCGCCGATCACCATGCAGAAAATCGGCAGCACCATATGCCAGGCGTAATCGAGCAACTGGCCCATCTTTGAAAGCTCATCAAAGTTGTCTGAAGTCAGCCCTCTCAGTGGGAATATATTCCAGTAGCTGCCACCGGCAAGCAGCACGATCAGCAGGATGGCCAGGAGAAAACTGGGGATGGCGTAGCCGGTGGTGATGATGGCACTGGTCCAGAGGTCAAAACGGCTGCCGTGCTTCATGGCCTTTCGGATACCCATGGGAATGGATATCAGGTAGATCAGCAGCGTACTCCAGAGCCCAAGGGAGATGGAGACCGGCAGTTTTTCCTTGATCAGATCCACCACTTTGGCATCGCGGAAGAAAGAGTCGCCAAATTCAAAGTGGATGTAGTTGCTGACCATTTGAAAAAAACGTTCATGGGCTGGTTTGTCGAAACCATAAAGTTTTTCTATGTCATGGATCAATTCGGGATCAAGTCCCCGGCGTCCACGGTATTCACCGGTCTCGTCCATGCTGAACTGTTGCACTTCCGCACTACTGGAGCCGCCGATTCGGCTGATGGCGTTGATTTCAAAACCTTCCAGCTTGGCGATCATCTGCTCAACCGGGCCACCAGGGGCGGCCTGGATAATGACAAAGTTCAGAAGCATGATGCCAAACAGCGTTGGGATCATCAGCGCCAGCCGGCGCAGTATGTAGCTTGTCATAAATCGTCTTCTTTAACGGCCCTGTCCAGTGTGTTTTTTCATTGTCCAGACCACCACCACAATAAGCAACAGCAGGCCTGTCAGCAGCCAAAGAGTGAAAGGATTGTCTGAGTCATCTCCGGATTCTGCCACCTCAACCGGGGCATCCGTCTGCTCACCCATCCACCAGGCTTCCAGGTCAATCTGGTAAAGTGGCGTGTCAGTTTTAGGGTGCTGAACCTGTGTCCAGTATGCTACGCGCTCGTATGGGAAGTACCACTGGGGAATGACGTATTGTCCCCATAGCAGGACACGGTCCAGGGCTTTGGCGGCTGTAACCAGCTCTTCCCGGGAGTCCGCCGTGATGACCTTTTCAATCAGGTCGTCGACCACCGGGCTTTTAATACCGATCAGGTTTCTGCTGCCTGGCTGGTCGGCGGCGGCACTGCCCCAGAAGTTGAGCTGCTCGTTACCGGGCGAACTGGACTGGGGGTAGCGTGAAACCAGTATATCGAAATCGTATGACCTTATCCGGTTAATGTATTGGGAAACATCGACGGTTCGAATGTTGGTGTCGATTCCCAGCTGTGACAGATTCTTTCTGAAGGGCAGGACAACCCGTTCCATGGAGGCCTGGACCAGCAGGATATCAAACTTGAATGGTTCGCCTTTCTCGTTTCTGAGCACGCCTCTGTCCAGTTTCCACCCGGCTTCTTCAAGCAGCTTCAGCGCTTCGCTGAGCTGTGGGCGAATCTGGCCACTGCCATCGGTTACAGGAAGGGTGTAGGGTTCTGTAAAGAGTTCTTTTGGCAGCTGATCGCGCCAGGGCTCCAGCAGCTCGAGTTCATCCTTGTCCGGTAGGCCGGTCGCCGCCATTTCAGAGTTGGAGAAATAGCTGGTGGAACGGGTGTAGCTGTCGAAAAAGAGATTCCTGTTCAGCCACTCAAAGTCCATGGCATACATGAGCGCCCGTCGCACACGGGCATCGGCAAAAAAATCCCGGCGCAGGTTGTAGACAAAACCCTGCATTCCTTCAGTAGCGCGGGATGGAATCAGCTCCATTTTCAACCTGCCGTCTTTGACCGCAGGAATGTCATAGGCAGTGGCCCAGTTTCTCGCTACGAATTCAAAACGCAGGTCATATTCACCGGCCTTGAGAGCCTGGAGGGAGACATTTTCGTCCCGGTAGTAATCATAACGCCTGACATCAAAATTATGGCGCCCTCTGTTCACCGGAAGATCTTTGCCCCAGTAATCTTTTACCCGTTTGTAACTGATGCTTCTGCCACCGTCAACGGCACTGATTCTGTATGGACCGCTGCCCAGGGGCTGGGAAAGATTGGCTGCCGGAAAGTCATTTTCTTCCTTTTCCCAGAAATGCTTGGGCAGGACGGGCAGCTGGGATGTGATCAGTGGCAGTTCAGGGTTATCGTTGTGCTTGAAGAGAAAGCGGACACTGAGTTTGGATAGGGCTTCAACTTTCTTGATATCACCGTAATAGGCCTTGTAAAAAGGTGCTCCATGCTTAATCAGAAGATTGAAGGTATAGACGACATCTTCAGCCGTTACCGGCTTACCATCATGAAATCTGGCTTTGGGGTTCAGGTGAAAGGTAATGCTGCTGTTGTCCGCCGCGGGCTCTGCAAATTGCGCCAGCAGTGGGTACATTGAGAAAGGCTCATCCTGGCTGGATGTCATCAGTGTGTCGTAGATTGACGACAGGCCTGCGGCGGAAGTGCCTTTGTCGATGTAGGCATTGAGACTGTCGAATGTGCCCATGGCTGACATGCGCAGAGTGCCACCTTTCGGGGCGTCAGGGTTGACGTAATCGAAGTGTTCGAACCCGGACTGGTATTTGGCATCGCCATGCATGGTCATGGAACTGACCTTACTGCTGAATGCCGGGCCGGCCAGCATCAGGCACAGGATCGCCGGAAGCAGAACGCTGAAGGGCTTGGATGCAGACAATGTGTTTCTGGGTGTAATAGTCATAATTTGTATGGAAAACACTGGATATAGCCTTTGCTGCTAACAATATAGTCACAACCTTGACGCATTGTTATTCGGTACCGGGAATTATCCTCTGGAACCTTTGGGGGCGTTGGAGTCAGTGCAACGCCCCTGTATATAATGACATTGCCGGCAGGTGGCGTATAGCCTGTTGAACATCACTTTACTCTGGCTCATACCACCAGGTGTTCAGGCCCTGTTCAAATGGTGGATAGTTCTCCGGGTGGGCGAACCCCTTTCGATAGACAAAGGGCCAGTAGGGGAGGTACCACTGGGGAATCACGGCGTATTGCCAGAGCACAACCCGGTCCAGTGCCCGGCAGACGTCAATCAACTCTTTTCTGCTGCTGGCGGCAATGGCTTTCCTGGCCAGATCATCAAGAACCGGCATGCTGACTCCTGAAACGTTCTGGCCGGCATGGCTGGCTGCACTTTCGCTGCCCCAGAAGTTCTTGAGTTCAGTGCCAGGTGAGATGCTGGGGTAGAACCCGTGGATGATCATATCAAAGTCAAATCGGCGCAGCCGGTTGATGTACTGGGAAGTGTCCACGGTACTGACTTTTGCCTTGATTCCCAGAGCGGACAGGTTCGCAGTGAAGGGCAGGACAAAACGCTCGTACTCAGGCTGGGACAGCAGAATCTCAAACATCAGGGCTTCCCCCGTTTCTGCGTGCCGAAGCTGACCATTACGCAGAACCCAGCCAGACTGTTTCAGGAGCCTCAGCGCTTCGACTTTATTTCTGCGCCAGTCACCACTGCCGTCTGTTATGGACGGCTGGTAGACTTTCTTGAAAACATCAGAAGGCAGAGACGTTCTCCAGGGGGCAAGCAGTTCCAGCTCGCCTGTTGATGGCAGGCCTTTGGCAGCCAGCTCAGAGTTGGAGAACAGGCTGTACGCCTGCTGGTAAATACCATTGAAAAGGTGTTGGTTGATCCAGTTAAAGTCCACAGCAAGGCTGATCGCGGCCCTGACGTTGCGATCGCTGAATGTGGGCTTGCGCAGGTTAAAGACAAAAGCACGAAGCCCCAGGGTTTTGTTGGGAATTTGTTCCTGGATGACTTCACCGCTGGTGAGTGCCTTGCCCTTGTAGGCAGAAGACCTGTTTCTCGGGTTCCCTTCGATGCGCAAATCGTAGGCGCCCTGCAGAAAAGCTTCCAGGGCAACGCCGTCGTCACGGTAATAATCCGTCCGGAGTTCATCAAAGTTAAAGCGCCCCTTGTTGACTGGAAGATCGGCAGCCCAATAATGTTTCACGCGCTCATAAACTACTTGATGACCTGCCTTTAAGCTTTTGATTTTATAGGGGCCGCTGGCCAGTGGGATTTTTAAGTCGGCACGGGATATATCATTTTCTGCTTGCTTCCAGTAATGCTCAGGCAGCACTCGCAACTGTGACAATCTTAATACCAGGTTACGATTTGGCAGTGTCGAAAAACTGAATTTGACTGTCTTTTGATTGACTGCTTCAACACTGGCGACATCGGAATAGAGATGTTTGTAATGAGGAGGACCATTCTGCATCAGGGTGGAGAATGTGTAGACAACATCCGATGCTTTGACAGGCTCGCCGTCATGAAAAACAGCATCCGGGTGTAAGTGATAGATAAGCCAGCGGAAGTCTTCCGGGTACTCAATAGTCTTGGCTATGAGCCCATAGACCGTGTAAGGCTCATCACCTGAGCGGGTCATCAGTGTGTCATAGAGCAGGTAGCTGTTGTCTGCCCAGTTGCCCTTGGGGGCGAAAGTGTTGAGTGTATCAAAAGTGCCCAGAGCGGCTTTCCTTAGCACTCCGCCTTTTGGTGCATCCGGATTGACATAGGCAAAGTGCCTGAATGTCTCAGGGTACTTCGGCTGGTCAAGGATGCTGAGTGCATGAGCTCTTTCTGTCCCCTGAGCAAAGCATTCCACTGCGACCAATACAGAGCAGGCTGCTAACAGCAGAGTTTGCTTGATCATAATCCATCCCTGGAAACTTGGGTCATGACCCAGTCATCGGCAGCTGCATGGGATTCTGTTCAGTGGCTCCCGGTTTTGTCTTCATACCACCAGGTGCTCAGGTCCAGGGCGTAAGGAGCAGGATTCTCCGGGTGATGCAGATAGTTTTTACGGATCAAGGGCCATTCCGGCAGGTACCAGAGTGGTAGGACATAGTGCTGCCACAGTAAAACCCTGTCCAGGGCATGAACCATGGACAGCAGTTCTTTCCTGCTTCGGGCAGTGGGAATCTTCTGGGTCAGTTCATCTATGATCGGCAACTCTGCACCGGCCAGGTTTCTTGTGCCGTGCTGGTGGGCGGTCAGGGATGACCAGTGGTTAGCCTGCTCGGTACCCGGTGAAGGGGTATGCGGGAATGTATGAAGGATCATTTCAAAGTCCTGGTTCCTGATCCTTTCGATATATTGCGACTGATCCACGGTTCGGACGTGCAGTTCAATGCCGAGTTTCTTCAATCCCTGTTTGAAACTGAGCATACTGCGCTCGTATTCCGGGTTGGTCAGCAGGACGGACAGTTCCAGTTTTTCGCCATGACGGTTAACCTGCTGGCTGTTAGCGATTTTCCAGCCGGAATCCTTCAGCAGTTTTAGAGCTTTGCTACGTAACTCCCTGGAAGATAAGTCTTTCTCTTCACCAGGTAGGGTGTGGTTTTTTTTGAACAGTTCAGGGGGAAGCTGGTTTCTGCCCGGTTCCAGCCACTGTAATTCCATGGGTGAGGGAAGGCCACCGAACGCCAGCTCAGTGCCAGTAAACAAACTGCTGGCACGGCGATACATTCCATTAAAGTGACTTCGATTGATCCAGTCGAAGTCCAGAGCGTAACCTATGGCCTGACGCACCCTTGGGTCCTTAAGGAATGGTTTTCTGGTGTTATAGGTCAGGGTCAGGGTCTGGGGGTTGCCGTTCTTCAGCGTCTCCCTGATAAGGCTGCTTTTTTTCAGCAACTCTTTACTGCTTTTTTTACCAAACCTGTCGACCCAGATTCTTGGGTTGTCGACCAGTTTCAGGTCATAGTCGCCCTTCAGCAGAGCCTCTGTTGCCACCCTGGAATCCCGGTAATACACATAGGCCATCAAATCAAAATTGTGACGGCCTTTGTTCACGGCAAGATCCTTGCCCCAGTAATCAGGGTTACGTTCATAGACGATGGAACGTCCCGGGTCTATCTCTTTGACGCGGTATGGTCCACTGCTGACAGGAATGGTCAGTCCCGGAGATGAAAAGTCCCGGCCTCGCCAGTAATGTTCGGGAATAACCGGCATCTGGCCCAGTATCAGGGGCAGCTCCCTGTTCCTGTTGGTGTTAAAGACAAACTTGGCACGGTGACTGGAGGTGACTTCCACCCTGTCAACTTCCCGATAGAAGTGTTTGTAAAAGGCAGATCCCTTGTCTCGCAAGGTATCAAAGCTGAACTTGATGTCCGTGGCCGTAACCGGCTTACCATCATTGAAGCGGGCTTTCGGGTTGACGTGGAAAGCGACCCAGTTGTTGTCAGGGTCCAGTTCGATTTTTTCCGCTATCAGGCCGTATTTTGTCAGAGGTTCATCCCAGGAACGTGCCAGCAGGCTGTCGTATTGCAGGTGGCTGGCTGCTGCGGCAGTACCCCGGTCGACATAAGGGGACAGGCTGTCAAACTGACCGATCACCGCCTGTTTCAGTTGCCCACCCTTGGGAGCTTTCGGGTTTGCGTAATCAAAATGGCTGAATCCTTCAGGGTAGCGGGGTTCACCGTAAAGGCTGATGGCATGCCGCAGAGGAGGGGAGGCAACGGCCTGTGAGGCCAGGAATAAAAATAACAAAACACTCTGCAATGCTGTCAGGCAGGTAATGGGAGCAACTCGCCTGTACCTTCTTTGAATATAAATGACTGATGCACTCATTCTCTAGTACCCCGTCCCGCTGCAAATGATAGGTTCAGTGGTTCGTAAAGCGGCCATATGCAAGGCAGACTTGTGCAGGCGTAGTCATTCTACGTCAATCAAGTCTAACGCTGTCAGATGGCCGCTTTAC
>JBPCXN010000043.1:0-4449 GCA_051008495.1 Endozoicomonas sp.
CGGGAAAAAGTTGTGAGTGTGGCTGAGATTTTATCAGCCCTTCGGACTGAGGGGGCGAACACTGCCCCCGCTGCGCTCCCCCGTGTGCCGCCCTTGTGAGCGGATTTTTGCGCTTCAATGTGTAGTGACGGTCTTGTAATAATTCTGGCGTGCAAAAACTCCCCTCAACGGGCGGGTTCTCTTGCCACCCGCTCTGCAACCATCAATCAAACTGCTGACTGCACTCTACTTGTCAGGAATTCTCTATGCGATACTCTCATCAATGCTCGTGCAACAAGGCCCTGTAAATTTCAACCATGGCGAAATACCAGCCTCCCTACACAATTGCTCCCGCTATCCTTGATGCTGTAGCCAGCATCAGTGAACTGCTGGGGCAATACAGCGTCACTGCCGCACCATCAGCCACTCCACAGCTTCGTCGTGGAAACCGCATTCGTACCGTACAGGCCTCTCTGGCGATTGAGCATAATACACTCAACATTGAACAGGTCACGGCTATTCTTGAGGGCAAGCGAGTATTAGGAGCACCCAGAGAAATTCAGGAAGTAGAGAATGCCTTTGCCGCTTACGACTTGCTGCCCACACTCAATCATGCCAGTGCCAATGACTTGTTTGCCACTCATGCCTTGCTCATGAAAGGGCTCACTGAGCAGGTGGGAAGCTGGCGTGACAAAGGCGTTGGCATTTACCGGGAAAACCAATTAGTCCACATGCCACCACCGGCCTTGCAAGTGCCCCGGCTCATGTCAGAGTTGCTGTCATGGGTAGAGAGCACGGATGTCCACCCACTGATTGCCAGCTGCGTCTTTCACTATGAATTTGAGTTCATCCATCCTTTTACGGATGGTAATGGCAGGATGGGTCGCTTCTGGCAAACCTTGATTCTGTCAAAATGGCGTGAGCCTCTGGCTTATCTACCTGTGGAGACCATCATACGTGATCAGCAAAGTGATTATTACCAGGCTTTGCGGGAGTCTGACCAGGCCAGTGACGCCACAGCTTTCATAACTTTTATGCTGAACGCTATTGCGCTGACTCTGAGAGAAGCCCTTGAAAGTGAACTGAGACTGTACAACGACCCAGTAAGCAGCCAAGTAAGCGACCAAGTGGAAAGCCTTCTGGCTTTATTTCTTCAACACCCTGACCAGGCTTTGAGAGTTCAGACCATGATGGAGAACCTGGGATTAAAGCATCGTCCAAGCTTCCGCAAAAACTATTTAAAACCAGCTCTGGAGAGTGGTTTTCTGACTATGACAAACCCTGACAGCCCAAATAGCCCGAAGCAGAGCTATCGCTTGAGTCCAAAAGGCTTGACGTTAATCAAGAGGTGAAGTGAAAGCCTTGTCACTGCTATTTTGATGAACCTATGTAGCTCGCCACCACATCCCTCCTATGGTGCCCCAGCTCTTGGGCGATCACGGCTCTGGCCTTTCGGTCTGTCTGCCTGGAGCATTTTCGCTGTCCTGCAATAACAGGTGCATCCATCCCTGTCATCTGTCGATAGCGTTCACAGGCATAGGCCGCTTTCAAGTCATGACGGTTATTCAGCCCATGTTCTTTCATAACCGCACCACTGTGGTGACGAACGGTGGAGAGAAAATCCGGCAATCGTTGGCCTTCAGGCACCAGGTTGTCACTGTGCTGTTGCAGTGTCGCTGCCGTTTTGAGGGCTTTCATGGCGGTGTCACTGACAGGGACTAATCGCTCGACACGGCTGGGCTGGTGACCGTCGATTTACCCCGCCCGCCTTTGGTGCCCCGTTCGATATCAATGAATCCGGAATTTCTGGCCTCAACCATGGCTTTCCGGCAGTCCAGCAGGGCGGCTTCACGGGAACGTAAGCCCAGCTCACGACACAAGCCCAACAGGGCAGCGATGCGGTCATAACCTTGAGCACACAGTTCCTGTTGCGCAGAGGCCAGCTTTGCACAGCCCAGTTCCGGTGGTTCCGTGCGAATGTGCTGTCGTTGAGCGTCCAGCGCTTCGGCGGGTTGGATAGCAACATCGACGTTGCCACGCAGGGCTTTCAGCACGGTGTTGCAGGTGGACAATCGGTTTTGTGCCGTGGACACGGCCATGGGTTTGCCCTGTCCGTTAAGCCGGGCTTTTAAGTACCGGGCGTAGTCCTTCAGGGTGTGGTGGCTGATTTGATGGGCTTCTTTAATGCCTTGAGTTTTCGCCCAGTCACAAAAGCGTTGCCAGCGCTCCGAGTGCGTCGCAATGCTGTGGTGCTGGCCTACCATGACGATCTTCAGAGCGTTGCGCCCAGCATAACCCAGTTGCTTACCATAGCCGAAGTTTCGGTCAGTTGTGCTGAGATAACGAGGCATAAACCCTCCTGTCCGCCCTTGTCCGGTACACTGGGAACGCCTGTCCTGATAACCCTGTTATTGTTCAATGTGGAACCAGATCACGCACTGGTCGGGCGGGACAGCCTGTGACGCAAGGGTTGCGGGCAGTTAGGCTCGGTATTGAGCACAGCGGATGCCAGCCGCTGCCAACGCGCACCTCATTGCCTTTTCGTATAAAGACCGGGTTCGGTAGGGCGTTTTTGACATTAATGGCCACTCCTCGGGCGGCTCTTGTGGTGTACGAGTTCCGTTAGACGACGGTGAACTGGCTGTGGGGCACGGATGCCAACAGCCCTAAAAACTGTCTCTTGGGAGACGATTTGGTGAGATAGTGCCTCCGACCTGCAGAGCGGGTGGATTCTGAAATAGTGCGAGAGATCTGGACAGCGAAACTGGCCCGAACAGCAAAAGCAAACGGGCTACTGTCGTCTTGGTGGGAAAGCCTGCTTCCGACCAGGCGCTTGTCGGATCATCCGGCCCGGTATACTGGGCGGTAAAGAACGAACAACCTGACAATGCCTGCCGGAAGCAGTAGAAAGAAAGGGCAGTGAGAGTGTATGAACTCAATCAGCCAGATGAAAAAACGGATGGCCAACGCCATTGAACCGTTCAGGCTTCCTGACAGGAAACCCTTCAGGGGTGATGCCCGGTCGCCTCGCTCTTCCCGAGGCACCTCCACAGGGTTACGCAAGCCATGACTGCCGGGTTTGCTGACTTAGCTGGCCACAATGGAAGCTCTGCTGCAGACCGCATGTTCTGACAGCAACAAAGTCCCCCGAGTATAGTGCAGAATTTGTCCGGTACACCATCACCCTGCTCATCACCAATCTATAATGATTCGTCGTCTATTTTTCTCTGACAAAGGCTGGCACAATAGTTCTGGTTATGGATTCTGGACAACGTCAATCGAGCTAAAGGGAACCCTGCTCCCCGACTGTGAAAGCACGTCGGCGAATCCCAGTGCGGTAGCGTTCCCATATTTACAGTCGGCTCAGCGGGCTTCTGACGGCATTACCTCCTTTGTTTAAAACATGTGTGTATATTTGTGTTGTTCTGAGATCTTTATGGCCCAGAAGCTCCTGAACGGTACGAATGTCATAGCCATCCTCCAGCAGATGTGTTGCAAAACTGTGCCGGAAGGTGTGGCATGAGGCCTGTTTCGCAATATCAGCCTTTATGATGGCCTGCTTTACCTGTTTGTGCAGAGCCGCATCACTGTAGTGATGACGACGATACTTACCAGAACGTGGGTCGATAGACGTTTTCACTGCGGGAAACACGTACTGCCAGTGGAGGCTTACGGCTTCGGATGGGTATTTTCTGGCCAGCGCATCAGGCATCCAGACTTCATGCTGGCCTTTATCCTTGTCCATCTGGTAGTAATGGTTAACCTGGCGAAATTGTTCATGCAGCGTGGGTATGATGTTTTCGGGCAAGATTGTCACCCGGTCTTTCTTGCCTTTGCCGTCGCGAACAATAATGCAATGATGGCTGAAATCAACATCCTTGATACGAAGTCGTAACACTTCCATCAGCCTCAATCCAGCACCATAAAGTAACTGTACCATCAAAAGCACGGGATTCCTGAGCTGCGCCATGATGCTGCTCACTTCCTCACGGGTGAACACTACAGGTAGTTTTTGCGGCGATTTAGCGCGTACTGCATTGATATTCTCCAACGGCTTGCCCAGCACTTCTCTGTATAAAAACGCCACTGAAGAAAAAGCCAGGTTTTGGGTGTTAGCGGCTACCTGACGCTGAACCGCCAGCCAGGTGAGAAACTCAGTGACCTCTGTTTCCCCCATCTCAAGGGGGTGACGGTATTTATGGAAACGAATGAATGCCCTGATCCAGTGGCAATAAGATTCTTCCGTCCGGTAGCTGTAATGCTTGACGCGAAGCTTTTCTCTGACAAGGGACATTAACCGCTTTGGCACAGGCGCCTCAACAAACACTGTTTTTATATACAGTAAAAGTAGATGATAACGGCGGATCGTCAACTCTATACCCGGCCACTGAATTCGTAGCGCTTTTGCATCTTTTGCCTTAGGGCAGGTGTAGTAAGGTCTCTGCGGAATATGGGAATGTGCGTGTTAGG
>JBPCXN010000044.1:0-11088 GCA_051008495.1 Endozoicomonas sp.
GCGAGCTGATTCCGAGCCTGCCCGACAGCCGGATCGAAAGAAACCCGCACCCCAGGCTCAACATTCATGCGTATCCCGCTCTGTATCTGATGCAGCCGCCCAATAACATTTTGTTGCTCAGGCAGGGGGGGAGTTCCTTCACTGATTTGGCAGGGACGATCGTTCGTGTAGCCTATGCCAACAACTTGATTAGCGAGCAAGACTACAAATTGCAGCAAGCTACTTATGAAGTCTGGGATAGAGATAGCCGCTCTTTGTACAAGACCATTTTGATTCGCAGCCATTGATCGCAGAAACAGGGTGCGAGTTGATTCTTTTGAAGTGAGTTAGTGGTTACTGAGAGGATACGGTACGCCCTCGCTGGCTTATGTTCGAGTCGCTGTTGAGTCTTTCCTGTAAAGTGGGGTGTGGCTCACCCATCATAACTGTGTGAGTGAATATTCAACGGTTTTTAACAATTTCACTATGAAAGTGCAGCTAATTCGGGATCTGTGATCATTTTCATTGTTCGGAGTCAGATGCATTTTCCGCTCATGCCTGTTTGGAGGTTAAGATATGGCTGCTATTGAATACCATCAACTGGTAAAAAAACTGTATGGTGTCCCTGATATTCGGGTTCGTGAAGCTCAAAGGAGAGAAATCACCGGGGTCAGTCGCACCGCTGCCTGGAAACTAGAGAAAACTGGTAAGTTTCCAGAAAGGCGGGTCACTTCAACCAATCACGTTTCATGGTCTATGGCTGAATTGCTGGAATGGGCTGATAACCGGGAAAAGCCAGAAGTGGCTGCGTGCTCTTCAAGGTATCTCAAATAACCACCCCAGGACTCCAGCGCCTGACCTTGCTCCTTGAAATAAGAAAATCTGTTGTAGATAGCCATCATTCCAGCCATCTGGTGACCGCAGATTTTTTCAGGAATATGGGGAGGGATGCAGAGTTCTGCCATTCTCGTTGTCATGGAGCGCCTGAGGTCATGCGGCGTAAAATGTGCCAGGCCCGCATAGTTATTTCTTTCTATCAAGGCGTTAATGGATTGTTGATTAAAAGGTCTGTCCAAGTCTTTTCCCTGAGTTGGTGGCCAGACAAATCTTGAAATGGCACTGCTTGTTAACTGTTCATTGAGGATATCCAGCAGGTATGTTGAGAGAGGCAATTTTCTAGCGTTGTTACTGATGGTTTTAGTCGCCCGTTCTTCGTCGGACGGAGGGATGCGCCAGACAGCCTCATTCAGGTCGAACTCTTCCCAGAGGGCTCCGTTGCAGGTGGCGATACGTTGGCCACTGCCGAGAAGAAACCGGATAAAGAGGATATTCTGCTCTGCTGTTTTCCATATCCTCAAAGCATCAAGCAGGACTTTTAGCTCACTTTCATCCAACTCCCTGTCCCTAGATTTTTCTCGGCCCCCTACTGCTTCTTTGGTGATATCGGATAGAGGGTTAGACTTTACCCAGTCCCTTTGAGAGGCAAACTTGAACAGTTGTTTCAGAAGACTCAACAGTCGGTTTGCACTGGTCGGTGCGCCTTTCTTACGGTTTCTGGAGTGGGCCCTATTCACAACCCTGTCGAGTACACTCAGAAGTTCCTTGCGGGTTATTTCATCAGCCTGCTTGTCGCCTAAATAAGGCAGTACATCTCGCGTCAAAAGCTGTCGTGGGGGATCGGGTCTCATACGTTTGCTGATGACTTTCTCATCAAACAAGGTAACAAGGTGTCTCAACGTCTTCTGCTTCTGTTCTTCTTCTCGCAATAATGCTGATTTTTCCTGTTCAATCACATTCTTGGGGTTTTGTCCTCTTTCAAGAAGGCCACCAAGCCTCCGGGCTTCACTTCTGGCCTGAGGCATTGAGAAGCCTTTTTCGGGGTGCTGTCTATCATATCTCCCAATGGTGATACGTTGCTGCCTGTTCAAATAGCGGTAGCGAAATATCCAGGTCTTGATACCACTGGGGCGAACCCGCAGAGAGAGCCCGTCTCTGTCAGATATGGTATATTCCTGATCCATAGGAGCCAGACTATCCAGTTTTTTTTGAGTCAACATTTAAAGCTCCTCGCTGGGGTACACAACAGGGTACACAAATTGATGAGTCCAAGCCGAAGCCTGCGAAAACAACTAAATACACAAAGGGTAGATAAAACAATGGCATATGTTGGTATTGGTTCAGCCTGTGAACAAATTGAATCGGCTGAAATCGGAGTACGATATGCTTGAATTGAACGTGGATCTCGGTGAGCGCAGCTACCCCGTTCTGATCGGTTCCGGATTATTGTCACAGAAACACCTGCTGACGGCGGGGATCAGAGGTAAACAGGTCGCTGTAGTCACCAACCAGACGATAGCGCCTCTCTACCTTGATTCCTTATGCAGTCAGTTGGGTGACTTCGATGTCGTTCAGATTGTTTTGCCGGACGGAGAAGAGTTTAAAACCCTTGGTACCGTTGAGCTTATCTTTGATGAGCTGCTCAAGGCTCGCCATAATCGAACCACGACCCTGATCGCTTTAGGCGGTGGTGTTGTTGGCGATATGGCGGGATTTGCTGCAGCCTGTTATCAGCGTGGCGTCGACTTCATCCAGGTGCCAACGACCCTGCTGTCACAGGTTGATTCCTCTGTCGGGGGAAAAACCGGGGTCAATCATCCTCTGGGGAAAAATATGATCGGCTCCTTCCATCAACCAAAGCGGGTGCTGATTGATATTGACAGTCTCAGTACCTTACCGGATAGGGAGCTGTCTGCCGGCCTGGCGGAAATCATCAAATACGGGTTGATCTGCGACCCCGAATTCTACCAGTGGCTGCAGGGAAATATTGAGAAGCTGATGGCCAGGGATGCCGAAGCCCTGACCTTTGCCATCCATCGCTCCTGTTCTGACAAAGCCGATGTAGTGGCCAGGGACGAGAGAGAAGGGGGTATCCGCGCCATTCTCAATCTTGGTCACACATTTGGTCACGCCATTGAAACCCACATGGGCTATGGTCAATGGCTGCACGGTGAGGCGGTTGCTGCCGGAATGATGATGGCGGCGGATCTTTCTGCAAGACTCGGCGGTATCAAAGCTGATGATGTAGGGGCACTGAAGGCATTGCTGGAGAGAGCTTTACTGCCCACAGCTCCACCACAAGGCATGCAGCCGCAAGATTTTCTGGAGCTGATGGCCGTTGATAAGAAAGTTCTTAACAGCCGACTCCGCCTGGTTCTGTTGCAATCCATAGGTCAGGCCGTGGTTACAGATGAATTTGACCCGGATGCGCTGGCTCGGACTCTAGCCGTCAGTTGCACAAATTGACAGCAATTACCTATTGTTCCTGTTGCGTGTTTGTGATGGCGGGTGGGTCTGTGTAAAATGGTTCCCCCGTTTCCGTGAAGCCGGGCTCCAGTTAGGCTGAAACATGGCAGCAAGCTATGTCACAAAGGTTCGTGACTGGAGGCTGATAGCGTGAAGCCGGGATGTGGGGAATAGACCCGCAAGAAGAACATTCATGACTCGACTTGTGACCCTTCCGCTCCGGGATAGTCGGCACGGCTGTTGAACGAACGGCTATGTCCACCCAAGAACTATACGATCTATTTTTACCAGAGCGAATATGTCCAAGAGGCTGTCAGGTAGTGGTGCTCGTCCAACAACAGCTTCACATGCTCACTACCAGGGGGACGTTAGGAAGATGAGAGGAAGCGTTGACAATAAATTCATGGGCTCAGTGGCATGATGAATTGTTAACGTTCACTGAGAGTCATAATAATAATTGGCTGATGAGAGAACGCCTATGAGAGCAGGTCTGTACAATCCCGCGGAATTTCGGGATAACTGTGGATTCGGACTGATTGCCCATATGGAGGGTGACAAAAGTCATGATCTCCTGAAAACCGCCATTGAAGCACTTACCTGCATGACCCACCGTGGCGGTATTGCCGCTGATGGCAAAACAGGCGACGGTTGTGGTTTATTGATTCAGACTCCGGATAATTTTTTCCGCACTGTTGTCAAAGAGCAGCTGGGAAGCACCTTGCCGGACCAGTATGCGGTCGGAATGATTTTCCTGAGCCAGGATGAGAATCGTGCAACAGAAGCACGAAACCGGCTGGAAGGGGAGTTGGAAAAGCAGGGTTTGACGGTTATTGGCTGGAGGCCGGTACCCGTTAACAGTGATTGCCTTGGTCCCATTGCCCTGGAGCAGCTGCCGGTTATAGAGCAGGTGTTTGTCGGCAGTCAGGGCGAACTCGATGAGACAGAATTCACTGCACGTCTATACATGGCGCGTCGACATGCCAATATGGCGCTGGATAAAGACGACGATTTTTACATATGTTCGCTGTCCAGCAAGGTCATCACCTACAAAGGCCTGATGATGCCGGTAGACCTGGCAAATTTCTACCAGGATCTGGGTGACCCGAGATTTGAAACAGCCATCTGCGTTTTCCATCAGCGCTTCTCCACCAATACCATGCCACGCTGGAAACTGGCCCAGCCATTCCGCCTGCTCGCGCATAATGGCGAGATCAATACGATCACGGGGAACCGGAACTGGGCCGAGGCGCGCCGGAACAAATTCAAGTCGGAACTGCTGCCCGATCTTGATCAGATTTCACCGCTGGTCAACCGTACCGGTTCCGATTCATCCAGCCTGGATAATATGCTGGAAATCCTCGTGACCGGGGGCGTTGATCTCTATCGCGCCATTCGCATGCTGATCCCGCCCGCCTGGCAGAACGTTGATACCATGGATCCCGGGCTTCGGGCTTTCTACGAATACAACTCCATGCATATGGAACCCTGGGACGGTCCAGCCGGACTGGTGCTGACAGATGGCCGGAACGCTGTCTGTGCCCTGGACCGTAATGGTCTGAGACCTTCCCGCTGGGTGATTACCAAAAATGGCTACCTGACAGTGGCTTCCGAGGTGGGCGTATATGACTACAAGCCCGAGGATGTTGTCGCCAAAGGTCGGGTAGGTCCCGGTGAAGTGCTCGCCATCGATACGGAAACCGGCGAGTTGCTACAGGCCCATGATATTGACGAACAGCTTAAGGATCGCCAGCCCTACAAGAAATGGCTGAAGCAGTATGCTTACCGGATTCGTTCGCAATTTCTTGAGGAAGAGCACAAGATTGAACATCTGGATGCGGACTCTCTGAAAGCCCATCAGAAACTCTTTGGCGTCAGCTTTGAGGAGCGGGACCAGGTAATCCGGCCCCTGGTTGAGAACGGCCAGGAAGCTGTTGGTTCCATGGGTGACGATACCCCGATGGCGGTACTGTCCGGCAGAACCCGGTCTGTTTACGACTATTTCCGCCAGCAGTTTGCCCAGGTGACCAATCCACCCATTGATCCCCTGCGTGAAGCCATTGTCATGTCCCTGGAGACTTGCCTTGGACGTGAGAAAAACCTGTTTAAAGAGACACCGGAGCACGCTTTCCGGGTTGTTCTTAAATCGCCGGTGCTGTCGACAACCAAGTTCCTGAACCTGATCAATGCGCACCATCAGCACGATGACCTGAAAGTCGCTCGAATTGGGCTTAACTATGAGCCTTCTGTGGGGCTGAAGGGGGCTATTGAGTCCATCTGCAGCCAGGCGGAAGAAGCTATCCGTGCCGGTAAGGTTGTGATCCATCTGACTGATCGTAACTGCAGCCCTGAAGAACTGCCGGTTCATGCCGCCATGGCCACTGGCGCCGTGCATCACAGGCTGATCGAGAAAGGGCTCCGCTCAGACGCCAACCTGCTTGTTGAGACTGCTACCGCAAGAGACTCCCATCACTTCGCAGTCCTGCTGGGCTTTGGTGCGACAGCCGTCTATCCGTACCTGGCCTATGAAATCATCAATGACCAGATTCGCTCCGGTGAAGTGCTGGCCGATCCCCTGGATGCCTACAAAGTCTATCGCAAAGGCATTGATAAAGGTCTGCTGAAGATCCTCTCCAAGATGGGTATCTCCACCATTGCCTCTTACCGTGCAGCCCAGCTGTTCGAAGCCATTGGTCTAGACACTGAGGTCGTGGATCTGTGCTTCAAGGGCGTAAAGAGCCGGATCGAAGGGGCTGGATTTGCAGAGCTTCAGCACGAACAGGGGGTGATGGCCCGCGCTGCCGGGAAAAATCGCAAGCCTATTGAACAGGGTGGCCTGCTTAAATACGTGCATGACAGCGAGTACCACAGCTTTAACCCGGATGTTGTTCAGCAGTTGCAGAAAGCCGTACAGACTGGCGACTACGAAGAGTTTCGTCGTTATTCCGGCTTGGTGAATGATCGCCCAGCGGCAACCCTTCGAGACCTGATGGGGCTGAAGACAGCCGCTAAACCTCTGCCGATGAAGCAGGTGGAGTCAGTATCGGCCATTGTCTGTCGCTTTGACTCTGCTGCCATGAGTCTTGGCGCGCTCTCACCGGAAGCCCATGAGGCCCTTGCGGAAGCCATGAACCGCCTGGGTGGTCGCTCAAACTCTGGTGAAGGTGGTGAAGATGCAGCTCGCTTTGGCACTAACAGGGTTTCCAAGATCAAGCAGATTGCCTCGGGCCGGTTTGGCGTAACGCCGCATTACCTGGTCAATGCCGAAGTGCTGCAGATCAAAGTGGCGCAGGGTGCGAAGCCGGGTGAAGGCGGTCAGTTACCAGGAGGCAAGGTCAATCAGCTGATTGCCCGTCTGCGTTACTCTGTGCCGGGCGTGACATTGATTTCGCCGCCTCCGCATCATGATATTTATTCCATCGAAGACCTGGCCCAGCTGATCTTTGATTTGAAACAGGTCAATCCTGAAGCCCTGATCTCGGTCAAGCTGGTGTCGGAACCCGGTGTGGGAACTATCGCAGCTGGCGTCGCCAAGGCTTATGCAGACCTGATCACCATTTCCGGCTACGACGGCGGTACAGCTGCCAGCCCTCTGACGTCTATTCGTTATGCCGGTTCACCCTGGGAGCTGGGCCTGAGTGAAGCTCATCAGACCTTACGGGGCAACGACCTTCGAGGCAAGGTGCGGCTGCAGACTGATGGTGGCCTGAAGACCGGTCTGGATGTTGTCAAGGCAGCCATCCTCGGAGCGGAGAGCTATGGTTTCGGTACTACACCGATGGTAGCCATGGGCTGCAAGTATCTGCGCATCTGTCACCTGAATAACTGTGCGACAGGTGTCGCAACCCAGGACAAGCATCTGCGTGACAACCATTTCAACGGCACTGTTGAAATGATTATGAACTTCTTCACATTTGTGGCAGAAGAGGTTCGAGAGTGGCTGGCATTGCTTGGTGCCAAGAGTCTGCAGGACATCATTGGCCGTACAGAACTGCTGGAGCTGTTGCCTGGTAACAGTGACAAGCAGAGAAAACTGGACCTCTCGCCGATTCTCGGCAGTGACCTGGTTCCGGAAGATAAGCCTCATACCTGTCAGGTTGACCGGAATCCCGCCTTTGACAAGGGCGAACTTGCGGAAAGAATGGTGGCTGAATGCCTTCCGGTTATCGAAAGTGGCAGTGGTGGTGAATTCAGTTTCACGCTCAGCAACTGTGACCGCTCCATAGGCGCCAGACTTTCCGGTGAAATTGCCAGGCGTCATGGTAACCAGGGCATGTCTGCCAAACCTGTGAAACTGAACCTGACCGGAACCGCTGGTCAGAGCTTCGGGGTCTGGAATGCCGGGGGGCTGGATATGCACCTCGAAGGCGATGCCAACGATTATGTCGGCAAGGGCATGACCGGCGGCAAGCTGGTGATTCGTCCTCCTTCAGGCAGTGCCTTCAAGTCCAACGAGACCTCTATTATCGGTAATACCTGCCTGTATGGCGCCACAGGTGGCAAGCTCTATGCCGCTGGTCGCGCCGGTGAGCGTCTGGGGGTACGAAACTCCGGGGCCACTGTTGTTGTCGAAGGTACAGGTGATCACTGCTGTGAGTACATGACTGGCGGTCTGGTGGTGTCTCTGGGCAAGACTGGCCATAACTTCGGTGCGGGGATGACGGGCGGTTTTGCCTACGTGCTGGACATGCAGCGCAACTTTGTTGATCGATACAACCATGAACTGGTGGATATCCACCGTATTGATACAGAAGCCATGGAAGCGTACCAGTCACACCTGATTGGCCTGCTGGAAGAGTATGTCCGGGAGACTGGCAGTGAGTGGGGGCGTGAAGTACTGGAAGAGTTCTATGACTATCGCGGTCGTTTCTGGCTGGTAAAGCCCAAGGCGGCCAGCCTGGACTCATTGCTGGCAACCACCCGGGGGCGTCCTGAGTAGGGCACCGCTGACAAGGATTGCAGAGCTAACAGGACTCTTTGGAGATAAACAGCCATGAGCAGAAACAATGTGAGCGAGAAAATGGACTACCTGCCTTCATCTGGCAGTTCGCTCATGGCCAACAGTACAGCGATTGAGGTCGGGCGTTATGCCGCAATATAACAGTAACAGGCTCAACAACCATTTCCAGTTCGTACAGGTGGCGAGAAAAGATCCTGAGAAAAAAACACTCAGGGCGCGCAAGCATGAATTTGTTGAGATCTATGAGCCCTATAAGGAACGACAGGTCAAACAGCAGGCGCACCGCTGCCTCTCCTGTGGTAATCCCTATTGTGAATGGAAGTGCCCGGTACATAACTACATTCCGGACTGGCTGAAACTGGTGTCAGAGGGCAACCTGTTTGAGGCTGCCGAGCTGTCACACCAGACCAACACTCTGCCAGAAGTCTGTGGCCGGGTCTGTCCGCAGGATCGCCTGTGTGAGGGCGCCTGTACCCTGAATGACGGCTTTGGCGCCGTTACCATTGGCGCCACGGAAAAATACATTACCGATACCGCCCTGGCGCTGGGCTGGCGTCCGGATATGTCCGGTGTCACCTGGACAGACAAGAAAGTGGCAGTCATCGGCGCGGGCCCTGCCGGGCTCGGTTGTGCCGATGTACTGGTCAGAAATGGTGTCAAACCGGTGGTCTTTGATCGTCATCCTGAGATCGGCGGACTCCTGACTTTCGGAATCCCTGAGTTCAAGCTTGAGAAAGACGTCATGAGTCGCAGGCGTGAAGTCTTTACCGAAATGGGTATGGAGTTCCGTCTCAACACCGAGATTGGTGTTGACATCACAATGGAAGAGCTTCTGGAAGAGTTTGACGCTGTCTTCATGGGAATGGGCACGTACACCTACATGAAAGGCGGATTCCCCGGAGAAGACCTGCCCGGTGTTTATGACGCCCTGCCTTACCTGATTTCCAGTGTGAATCGCAACCTGGGCTATGAGAAAGACGAAGCTGACTTCGTCGACATGAAGGGCAAGAAAGTCGTGATTCTTGGCGGTGGTGATACTGCCATGGACTGTAACCGGACAGCGATTCGTCAGAGCGCCAAGTCAGTTACCTGTGCCTACCGACGTGACGAAGAAAACATGCCTGGCTCACGCCGCGAGGTGGCCAATGCCAAGCAGGAAGGGGTGAAATTCCTGTTTAACCGCCAGCCCGTGGAAATTGTTGGCGATGGCAAGGTTGAAGGCATCAAAGTGATCAGTACAAAACTGGGAGAGCCGGATGAAAACGGCCGTCGTCGTCCCGAACCTGTGCCTGGTAGTGAAGAGATACTGGCAGCGGATGCGGTTCTGATCGCTTTCGGTTTCCGCCCCAGTCCGGCCAGCTGGTTTGATGAGCACGATATCCAAATAGATGAAGGCGGTCGTGTAGTAGCGCCTGAACAGCATCAGTACAAGTTCCAGACATCTAACCCGAAAGTATTTGCCGGGGGCGATATGGTCAGAGGCTCTGACCTGGTGGTTACCGCCATCTGGGAAGGGCGTCAGGCAGCGGAAGGTATTCTTGATTATCTGGATGTCTGATGAATCTGTTCGGGGGAGAAGTTTCCCCCGGACTTTATAGTGCGGGATTTCCTTCCTGATGTTTCCGGGATGATTCATGACTGAACTGAAAAACGATCGACTGTTGCGGGCACTGTTACGGGAGCCTGTTGATATCACTCCTGTCTGGATGATGCGGCAGGCCGGAAGGTACCTGCCTGAGTACAGGGAGCTGAGAGCAAAGGCGGGTGATTTTATGTCGCTTTGCCAGAATCCGGAGCTGGCCTGTGAAGTGACGCTTCAGCCATTGGAGCGCTTCCCTCTGGATGCCGCTATCCTGTTCTCGGATATTCTGACCATTCCTGATGCCATGGGCCTTGGGCTGTATTTTGAAACAGGAGAGGGCCCCAGGTTCCGCAAGCCTGTTCGTACTGCCTCCGACATTGAAGCCCTGACGGTCCCAGATCCGGAAGCGGATCTCGGCTATGTCATGGATGCCGTCAGAACCATACGTCGGGAGCTGAATGGGCGGGTGCCGTTAATCGGTTTTTCTGGAAGCCCCTGGACACTTGCCACTTACATGGTGGAAGGCGGCAGCAGCAAGGATTATCGCCGCATCAAGGCCATGATGTTTGATCAGCCCCAGCAGCTGCAACAGTTGCTGGATGTGCTGGCCCGTTCTGTCACTTCTTATCTCAATGCCCAGATCAGGGCCGGAGCCCAGGCGGTCCAGATTTTTGATACCTGGGGCGGTGTACTGTCTCCAGACTGCTACCGTGAATTTTCCCTGAAATACATGCAGCAGATCGTTTCCGGCCTGATTCGGGAAAATGAAGGTCGCAGGGTGCCAGTGATCCTATTCACGAAGAATGGCGGGCAGTGGCTCGAATGGATGGCCGATACGGGCACAGATGCCCTGGGGCTGGACTGGACAACGAACATTGCCGACGCCCGTCGCAGGGTGGGTGATAAGGTTGCCCTGCAGGGGAATATGGACCCCTCCGTACTTTACGCTTCACCGGCAAGAATCAGAGCCGAAGTGTCTACTATCCTGGAGAGCTTTGGTACAGGCAATGGTCATGTTTTTAACCTTGGCCACGGCATTCACCAGTTTGTTGAACCGGAAAAGGCACAAGCTTTTATCCAGGCTGTTCATGAGTTGTCTGCACAGTATCACTCTGCCTGAGCTAGTACCCCGTCCCGCTGAAATGATAGGTTCAGCTCAAGGCAGAGCACTCAGGTCAAGGCGCAGCTGTGCAGGAATACTTTATGTCTTTCAATCAGCTGGAACGCAGAGATGCCTGGGCGGCCCCGAGCGCTCAGCCTTGAGTCC
>JBPCXN010000045.1:0-3608 GCA_051008495.1 Endozoicomonas sp.
TGGCCAGGACACTCTGAACGGTGATGAGGGAAATGACACCCTCTTTGGTAACACTGGTAATGATGTCCTTAATGGTGGTGAGGGTCAGGATGTCCTTCAGGGAGGCTTTGGCGCCGACACCCTCAGCGGGGGCGCTGGCGACGACCGGCTGATCGGTTTCTTCGGTGATTTCTATGATGGCTCCCTTAACCGGCTGTTTGGTGGTCAGGGCAACGACCAGCTCCAGGGTTCCGGGTTACTGGATGGTGGTGAGGGGAATGATACCCTGACCGGTGTCGGCACCCTTATAGGGGGAGAGGGCAACGACCGCATCACTGCCATAGAGCTGGCCTGGGAAGGTAATCCCGAAAATGTCATTACAGGAGGCAAAGGGGATGATGTGATCTTTGGCTCATTTGCTGAAGATGTCTATGTCTTTAATCTGGGCGATGGCCGGGATGTCATCCACGAAACCCTGAAAGAAGACCTGGAGTCAGTGAAAAGCTCGGATGATACTCTCCGCTTTGGCCCGGGCATTGTAGTGGATGACCTCTCATTTGAGCGCCGGGGGGATGACCTCCATATTCTCCATAATAACGGCACTGACAGTATCCAGGTTACTAACTGGTTCTTTGGCTCAACCCTGTACTTCAAGATGAAGAGCTTTGAGTTTGACGGCGGCGTTAAGCTCGATCTGTCTGATATTGAAGCCAGGGTTGTTACCATGGGTACGGCCGGAAATGATGTCCTCAATGGTTATCTTGATCAGAGCGACCGGATTGTTGGTGGTGATGGAAATGACCAGCTTAACGGCCGCAAAGGTGATGACCGCCTCAACGGTGATGCGGGTAATGACCAGCTTACTGGTGGTGAAGGCAACGACAGCCTCTTTGGCGGTAGTGGTGATGATGAGCTTGTCGGTGATGAAGGGAATGACACCCTTGTTGGCGGTACTGGTAATGACCGATACATCTTCTCTTCTGGCGCTGGCCACGATGTCATTGATAATACCGGTGGTGGGCATGATGGCATCAAGTTCCTTGATGGTATTAACGCCAACCGCTTGAAGTTGAGCCGGGAAGGAGATGATCTGGTTGTCTCTGTACTGGATGATGCTTCGCTTTCTGTCCGGGTGAAAAATCACTTCCAGGGTGGTGATACGCAGATCCAGTTTATTGAGTCTGCCGACGGGTTCGGTGCAGATGTTGATATGATCAATCAGGTCATTGCATCCAACGGCCTGTTCGATGGTGGTAGTAAGGACAAACCCCGTAACCTTACTGGTACTGAGCTGGATAATCATCTTGTAGGTGGCCACAAAAATGACACCCTCAAAGGGCTGGGTGGCAATGACCGGCTGGAAGGTGAAGACGGGGATGACACCCTTCTGGGTGGCACCGGGAATGACCTCCTTGAAGGGGGAGCTGGTAATGACTCTCTGTCCGGTGGGGAAGGTGAAGATCGCCTGCTCGGTGGAGACGGTGATGATGTACTTTCCGGTAATAGCGGCAATGATCGTTTATACGGCGGTGCTGGCAATGACCGGTTGCTTGGTGGTGCCGGTACTGACGAATATCATATCGGTCTGAATACTGGCAGGGATGAGATCGAAACCGGAGGAGGCCAGGACGGCGTCATTCTGGACGCGGGCATAACTAAAGAAAAGGTCAGCTACCATCGCCAGGGTGATGACTTGCTGATCCTTATAGATGAAAAGCTTGAAAATTCAGTGCAGGTGATTGATCACTTCAATGGCGGTAATTCTGAACTCAGCTATGTTCGCTTTGACAATGGTGATGAAGTCTATGCCCATATCATCAGCCAGCAACTGAAGCCTCTCCCTGGCACAACACCCCCGCCGAAGCCTGACCCAGATGCCGATAAGGTGCTCACCGGAACGGCCGGAGCTGACTCTTTGGAAGGTGCTGGTGGCAACGATACACTGAATGGCCTTGGAGGCAGTGATGAGTTGGACGGTAAGTCCGGCAATGATGTCCTGTCCGGTGGTGACGGTGATGATCGTTTGATTGGCGGAAGCGGCAATGATCGCCTGCTTGGTGGTGCGGGGGCCGATACTTATATCATTGGTCAAAACTCTGGTAGTGATGAAGTCGAAACCGGTGGTGGTCAGGATGGCATCGTCCTTGAGCCAGGTATTACCAAGGATAAAGTCAGCTACCACCGCCAGGGCGATGACCTGTTAGTGCTGGTTGACAACAATCTCGATCATTCTGTACGAGTGAAAGACCACTTCAAGGGAGGAGCCACAGAGCTGAGCTATGTTCAGTTTGATGGTGGTGAGCAGGTGTACGCCTACTTTATTGGCCAGCAGCTGAAGCCCTTACCTGGTACGACACCGCCAGAGCAGCCTGACCCCGATGCAGACAAAAACCTCACTGGAACTGATCAGGCGGATGCTCTGACGGGTGGCGCAGGCAATGACACCCTGAGCGGTCTTGCTGGTTCAGACGCCCTTAATGGCCTGGCGGGGAATGATACCCTCCTGGGAGGAGACCATGCGGACCAACTGGATGGTGGTGCAGGAAATGATCTTCTTGAGGGTGGCTCCGGCGATGATCGTATTACAGGCGGTGCCGGCAATGACCGCATGCTGGGTGGAGATGGTTCCGACCTCTATGTCATCGGTGCAAATTCCGGCCGGGATGAAGTGGAGACTGGAGGCGGCCAGGATGGCATAGTCCTTGACGCAGGTATTACCAAGGAGAAGGTCAGTTATCACCGTCAGGGTGATGATCTGTTAGTCCTGGTTGACAGCAATCTCGACCATTCCGTCCGGGTGAAAGACCACTTTAAAGGAGGAGCCTCGGAACTGAGTTATGTTGAGTTTGATGGTGGTGAGCAGGTTTACGCTTACTTTATTGGCCAGCAGTTGAAGCCGCTGCCTGCTGCACAGTCTACGGCGAGTGTTGGCGTTCAGATGATGAAGTCGGCAGACCTGCTTATTCAGGCTATGGCGTCAAATACCGATCAGAGCGGAAGCGGTGTCGTCAGCGGTGAGGTTCAGAGGGAGGAACCTGCCATCCTGGCTGCTGCAGTCTGATCTGATATTCCTTGAGATATGAGAGTGGCCTTTGAGCCACTCTCGCATTCTTGACAGGAACTGGAATCCGATTCTGCGCAGGGAGAACAGGAAGAACCTGAAAATTTGCCAGGAGATAGCGAAGATGCTTCAGACAAGGCTGAAGCACCGTTCCTGAAACAGATATTGGAATGTACGGAAGAAGATTGGCCGGAAGACCTGTTCCAGTCTGTCGCAAAAGAGATGGAAGACTGGAGCGGTCAGCAGGGAGGCGGGCTGTCCGCAATCACCACCACACCTCAAGTAGACGAAGTGGTGGTTAGTCAGGAAGACAGGGAAGCAGGAAAAGAACTGCTCTGGAAGGTGAAGTCAGAATCCGCCCGTTTGGCTGCCCAGCTGACCGGACTGGTTCAGGCGAAAACACTGACCAGAGATCGAATAGGAAAGCGAGGAGCCAGATTAGATGGAAAGCGACTGCATCGAGTGGCACTGGACGATGGTCGTCTGTTCAAGCGACGCTCAGAATCCATCCGCATCGATGCCGCTATCCATATCAGTCTGGATATCTCGTCGTCCATGAGTCCAAGGA
>JBPCXN010000046.1:0-4805 GCA_051008495.1 Endozoicomonas sp.
CCCTTGAACAGCATCAGGGTCGGAATGCCGCGGACGCCGTATTTTGGGGGGGTGCCTTCGTTATCATCGATATTCAGCTTGCAGACCTTCAGCCTACCATCGTAGTCCTGGGCAATTTCATCCAGCACTGGCGCAATCATCTTGCAGGGCCCACACCATTCAGCCCAGTAATCTACCAGCACAGGACCTTCCGCCTTCAGTACGTCCCCTTCGAAGGTAGCGTCTGTCACATTGACAATTTCGCTCATGGAATGGATCTCCTAGCCATTTTGCATAAAGTCTGGCCGGAATCATAGCAAACGCCCCGCAGTCAAAACAAATGTTTGAATTGGCCGGGGCATGAATTTTTTATTGTCATCCGGCTGTGCCAGCTGTTTCGGCTTCTGTTATGCTCCTGACGTGAAGTATAAATTGTTCTTAAAATTTACCCCCCGTGTTTATCTCCGATAATCTTCCTCACGGAGGTAAACAGTTGTATAGCCGTAGAAAATCATGACAGATAACGGTCGTAACGAGTCAGCCAGCCAGCCACTGGTGGCGGCCATTGATCTCGGTTCAAACAGTTTTCATATGATAGTGGCCCGGGTTGAGCAGGGTGAGATTCGTCCGGTGGAGCGCCTGGGTGAAAAAGTTCAGCTCGCCGCCGGCCTGGATAAAGACAGCAACCTGACCGAGCAGGCCATGCAGAGAGGTCTGGGCTGCCTGGCACAGTTTGCCCAGTACATCGACGGCAGGCAGTTTGATTCCATTCGGGTGGTGGGCACCAATGCCCTGCGCAAGGCCAGGAACAGTGACCAGTTTGTGACCCGGGCCAATGAGCTCCTGGGACTTCCCGTGGAGATCATTGCCGGCCGTGAAGAGGCACGCTTGATCTATCTGGGTGTGGCCCAAACCCAGTCCGACGATAATGACCGCCGCCTGGTGGTGGATATCGGTGGCGGCAGCACAGAACTCATCGTCGGAGAGCGCTTTGAACCGCGCCTTCTGGAAAGCCTGCATATGGGCTGCGTCACTTTCACCGACCGGTTCTTTCCCCGTGGCGAATTGTCGCCTGAGCGTTTCCAGTCTGCTTATTATGCCGCTCGTCTGGAGCTGATGAATATTGAGAAGGCCTACCGGGACCTGGGCTGGGTTGATTCGGTGGGCTCTTCCGGCTCAATCCGGGCAGTCAGCACTATTCTCCAATGCATGAACTCCAGGGCTTCGGAATCAGGGGAGGTGATTACGCGGCCATTGATGGAGCAGTTGAAGAAAAAAGTGCTGCAAAACCGCCATGTCAGCAGGGTTCGCCTGCCAGGACTGAAGCCGGATCGCCAAGGGATATTCCCGGCCGGGCTGGCTATCCTGACGGCCTGCTTTGATGCACTGGGCATTGAAGGGATGACGTATTCGGACGGAGCCCTGAGGGAAGGCGTGCTCTACGATATGCTGGGTCGCGACAGCCATGAAAATGTCAGGGAAAGAACCATCAATGCCCTTATGGAGCGCTACCATGTGGACAGAGTCAACGCCGAAGGCATTGGCAGGCACACCCTGAACTGTTTTGACCAGGTGGCCAGTGGCTGGAGATTGACCGCAGATGACCGCGAGATGCTGTCCTGGGCCTCGCGGGTTTGCGAGATTGGCCTGGACATCTCTCATACCCAGTACAACCGGCATGGTGCCTACCTGATCCAGCATTCTGACCTGATGGGGTTCAGTAAGGAAGAGCAGAGAAAACTGGCTCTCCTGGTACAGGGGCACAGGCGTTCTATCCCCAGAAACCTGCAGGAGGATGGCGGAAAGGACGACCGGTTGTTGAGGCTGACCATACTTCTCAGGGTGGGTATTGTTCTCAATCATATCCGGGACATAAAACCCCGCGAGGATTACAGCATTGAAAACAGGGGGGGGCAGCTGATTCTGACGTTTGGAGACGGCTGGCTCGAGAAACACCCTCTGACAGGCGCTGACTTTGAAAGAGAGCGGAACTATCTGCAGAAAGCCGGGTTTAAGCTGACAGTGAGCTGAAAGAGCGCTTTCAGCCTTGCGATGCCGGACCGCTGTCCACGGACAGGTCGAACTCCTGATACTCTTCCCGATCCCTTGTCAGCATGATCACTGCACCATCAATCAGGCTGGTGCAGGCATCATGGACATGAGCGCTGTCGTTCATCAATGAGCTGGCCATGAAGGCGTCCACCTGCTCTGAGCGGATCAGTTCGTTCAAGGCGCTGTTGGTCTGTTGATCCCTTTCCCGTAATTCCTGTTTCAGCTGCTCGGCGTGCTCGCGTATGTGGTTGTAATTTCTTCTGACGCCCAGCACATCAACCAGTTTCAGAACCGATGCCAGGCACAGTCTGAGCTGATTGTACTGATGGCGAATCTGCTCGTTTTCCGAATTGGTGTACAGCCCCATGTTTTTGTAGATGTGTTTCACATGCTTGATGGCCTGGACAAAGTCCCGGCAGGCGACCTTGAGAGCAAACAGCTCCTGGGCCTGCTGCCTGGGCAGCCGACCCTCCAGCGAACCGGCATACTGGATGATGTCAGCGTAGATGCCCTTGATGTGGCGGATGTAGAGTTCCTTGATGGTCCAGGGCTGTTCCTCACGCTTCCAGGTATTGACCAGTTCCTGCAGGTTGTCGGTTTCCCTGAGTTTTTCGCCGCTGAGATAGATGCCGTAGCAGATCAGCTCAAGGGTGTTCCGGTATAGATGGGCGGACTCTTTTGTTATGGCTCTGAGAGCTGCGTCCGGGTAGCTTAAAGTCACCGGATTGAGATAAATGGCCCTCTCCACCTGGGTGGACTCTTCTTCCCCTTCGAGATTCAGAGGAGTGCTTCTGGAAGGATCCTGGAAGCGGTTCTGCAACCATTTCACCATGAGTTTAAGGAAGGGCAGCAGGGCGGCGATGCCGACGATGTTAAAGAGGCTGTGGAAGATGGCCAGCTTCAGGGTGTAGTTGGTTTCGGCAACATCCGCAGCAGCGGCCAGATAATCGACAGCCGATATCATGGGTCCCAGTAGCGCAATGGCGATGAGAGCTGTAATCAGGTTGAAAAGAAGGTGCGCTGCCGCCAGGCGTTTGCCCTCGGCATTGGCGCTCAGCGCTCCGAGAATGGCGGTGATAGTGGTGCCGATATTGGAGCCGATAGCCAGGGCCAGGCTGTTGTCATAACTGAGCTGGCCTGCAGCCAGTGCCGAGAAGGTCAGAATCATGGTGGCGTTAGTGGACTGCATGATGATTGTCGCCAGCATGCCTACCAGTGTGTAGACGATAACGCCGGCGAACCCTTCCATGCTGTACTCTGCCAGGTTAATTGCACTCTTGAAGGCATCGAAGCCGTCCTTCATGTAATCAATTCCGAGCAGCAGGAACCCAGTTCCAAGCAGTATGAAGCCCATACCATTGAGGTTCTTGGGTCTCTGTACCTTGAGGATCAGACCGAACACCAGCAACGGCATGGCATAGGATGACAGCTTCAGTTTAAGTCCGTACAGGGCAACCAGCCAGGCACCGGCGGTGCTGCCAAGATTGGCGCCAAAAATAATTCCCACTCCGGCGCTGAGGCCGATCAGGCCAGCGCTGAGAAAAGAAATAACGATGACAGAAACCAGAGAACTGGATTGCAGGACTGCCGTGGAGACCAGGCCGAAACTGAGGCTTTTCCAGATATTGTCCGTGGTTTTTTTCAGGATGTTTTCCAGCAGCCCACCGGTAAACACCTTGAAGCCCTGTTCCAGATAGACCATGCCAAACAGGAAAATAGCCACGCCGGCAGCAATAATCTTGAATTCCGGACTGATCCAGAAGCCATAGATCAACAACAGTAGAATGGATGGCAGAAAGAGTCTGTTTAACATACTGTCGGTTCAATCCTTGTACTTTGACAATCCAGGGCTCCTAGTAACAGGTTATCGGCCTTATGGGCGAGATTTTCTGGGTAAATTCCTGCCATTAAAGTCCGGGAATCGCCATCCGATAATATGTTTCCCGAACAGCCATGACGAAGTGTCGCTGGTGGCTGAGAGAACAGGTTGGCGGGCACAGGAATAAGGCGATGAGCGGACACCTCAAGGTAAAGGACAGAACCACTTCTGAGCAGGGTGAACTGTTTGAATGTATGGGCGATGGGCGGGTCAGGGTTTTAATGGAGAGTGGTGAAATCAGGGAATACCCGCCAAAAGACCTGGTTGGCACAATAGAGTCAGGTAGGGAGCGGGCCCAGGAAAATAGTCAGACTCTCAGGGATCATACTTTGACCTGCCCAACCTCTGCAGTCGTGGGTGACTGATGATGAATTATGGCTTTTTCGTACAGAAACTCCTGCCTTGAAACAATAAGATCAGCCCAGGGAATATTCGTATCACTGCAGGCTGGTAATTCATGAGAACACCTTTTCACTTGATGGCGAAACCGACCAGCTATCAATGCAATCTGGACTGTGACTATTGCTTCTACCTGGATAAGGAGAGGTATTTCAATAAGAAAGCACAGCACAGGGGCAAAGAAAAAATATCGGCAATGAGTGACGAGGTACTCCGCGGCTACATCAAGCAGTACATCGATTCGCAGGACACAGACAATATTGAGTTCACCTGGCAGGGAGGGGAACCGACTACGGCGGGCCTGGATTTCTTTCGTAAAGCCATTCGCTATCAGCAGAAGTTCGCCAGGGGCAAGCAGGTCAGTAACTCCATACAGACCAATGGCGTTTTGCTGGACGATAACTGGTGCTCATTTCTGAAAGAGCACAATTTTCTTGTTGGTATCTCCATTGATGGGCCGGAAAAACTGCATGATCACTACCGTGTATCTCAGGGG
>JBPCXN010000047.1:0-3903 GCA_051008495.1 Endozoicomonas sp.
CACTTTTACCTGGGTTCATCGAACCTCACTGTCATATTCTGCCAACCATTGCGACTCATACCTGGATCGATCTCGGCCCCTTTGAAGGCCAGGAGTTACGTTCAAACGTGCCCGATGAGAGTGGTAAACCCCAAACATACAATCGCCAATGGGTGTTTAACCGTCTTAGAACATTTGTAAAAGAGCAACAAGACAAAAAGGGTGGCGATAACCCCTGGATTACCGGCGTAAATGTTGACCCTTCTCTGTTCGCTGATGGTGACAAGGCTTTCAATGCGGAAGTTCTAGATATAGAAGTAACTGATGAATACCCAATTTTGATCCTTAATGCTTCAGGCCACCTGGCTTATGCGAACACAAAAGCCCTGAAGACAGCGATAGAGAAAATACCAGAACCAACGCCTGAGTATCTAAAGTCATCAGATGGCGTGTTGAAAGAACTTGCTGAAATGCTACCAGTTATCAGCATCATCCCTGGACCTAGTGACGAGGAATTAAACGAGAGTGCAATAGAATATATGAAACTGGCTGCTTCACTGGGCCTCACTTTCCTGATGGATGCAGCTACCGACCCTGAAGCCTCCAATGCGGATAAACCTTCTGAGAGTCAGGTATCCCAGCTGAAGGCACTGGCCAAATCGAACTTCAGCAAGGTTCGCATTGGTAGCGCCTTGCTGGCTATAAGCCTGGAAAGCTATAACAAGTCTATCGCAAACAATTACCAACCAGGTACCGGCGATCATGACTATTTCATCCCCTTCATCAAGTTGGTATCCGACGGCTCAAACCAGGGGCTGACGGGTTATCAGTTTACTCCCTACGACTGTGACGAAAACTATCTTTGCTACGACGGTAGAAATACTGAGACCAGTGACTGCAGAGCTGAGCCCGAATCGTGCCCCGATATAACCAAACAAGAAAATACAGGTATATTTAATTACGGCTATCCGGTTGAGTTTGATGCACTGGTCAGCAAGACAACCAGCTATGGCTGGCCATTGATGATTCATGCCAATGGCGACCATGCAATAACCCGTACAATCAGCGCTATTGAAAATGCCAGCCTGGATGAACAGTCACGCTCCCTGCTTCGGAATCGCATTGAACATTGCTCATTACTGAGTGATGGTGATATACAGGCCATGGCCTGCAACAACATCAGTCCGTCATTTCTGATTGGTCATGTTGGCTACTGGGGCTGGCAGTTCCAGCAAACAATACTGGGGACAGAAAGAGCCCTCCTGCTGGACCGAAGCCAGTCAGCTCTGGATGCAGGCATGAGGATTTCGTTCCACTCGGACAATGCCGTTACACCACTGGGGCCGTTGCGCCTGATGGAGCAGGCTATCACTCGGATTATGGAGTCGGCACCGAAAGAGTTGGGCACTGAGATACTTAATGAAAAAGAGCGCATTTCCAGACTGCAAGCGCTTCGCGCCGTCACTTACGATGCCGCCTGGCAATGCCATGCAGACAAGTGGACTGGATCACTGGAAGTGGGGAAGTGTGCCGACTTCGTTATTCTGGAACAAGACCCTCTGACCTACAGCAATAAAGACAAAGGTATATTCTCTGCCGAAGGCATGCGAGATATACCTGTTCTTGAGACATGGAAAGGAGGTATTCGCACATTCCCGGAGAAATGCAATATCCCAGTCAGAAATACAAAATCTGACCAGACAAATTAGTTGGATTTGGGCAGGCTGAGTTGGTACCTGTCCTGCCAATATTGCTAAGCGGGGTTCCAATACCGTTTATCAGCTCTCAGCCCCGTTGCAAACTTTTCAGCCGTTCCTCTAACGAGCCCCCCCCCCCCTGTAGATTGGGTTTAAACAAAATCCAGACAGCAACAAGAATCATTATTATAACCTACTCCCTTCGAGCACACTCCCCCGACCCTGCAAGCATTTTATCAAAGCCGAGAATTCGTTTTCTGCGACTGTCTCTACCCCTCGAAAAGTGGCACAATCGACCCATTTATCTCGATGTTTACACAATTCACTCTTTCGCTCTGAGACTGCCGCCTGAACAGCATCTGGTTCAAAGTTGACGGGCGGTAGCGTGGCAGAATTCCAGCAATCACCAGTACCCCTATGACACTAAAACAACTGCTCAACACACTGTCGCGCTCGTCGGCTCAGGCAGTGAGTACGCTGGGTAATGCGGGCAGCGGTACACCCAGTTACCGACTACCATCACCTATCCCGCAGCTTCTTCCTGACACAATACTGTTCCAGCCTGAGCTCTACCAACTCCTGCACAAGCTGGTGCAGGGTATCACGCTGTGCTTGCTCAACCTCGGACTTGTAGGCAAATAGCCCTTCCCTGACTTCAAAAAGTGTATTCTTCCCCTCAGCGAACGCTCTAACTGGATTTCCCTTCCAGTAAAAATGCCAACCCTTATCGTCAGCACTCATCGCTTGCTGTTTGGCGGGCAATTCAGAACTGTAAAGTACCGGGCGACGCTTCAGCGTGTACCAGCTTTTATTCGCCAGGGCTTCAGTGGTGGGAGGCGTGATAAAGCCATCCAGTTCAAGAAAGGCAGCCAGCAGGATCATTTTAAAGCACTTGCTCATGGCTGCTTTTTCAATGCCATCCAGTAACAAGCTTTCATGCTGCTTTGCCACCGAAGACTGGCCAACAGCCAGATCCTGCTGATGATCCACCAGGCCAAACCAGCTACCGTTTTGCGAACGTACCTTGTTGAAGTCAGTGTCAGTCTCTGCAAGGTAATGATAGAACTCGGTTGCGGTAGGTCGGTAGCCCAGTAATGCTTTCAGGGACTGATACTCATCAACCATACTGGCTTTCTGCTTTCTTGCCATCCGCTCCAGGAAATCAACCACTTCCGGGTCATAGTTGGCAAAGCAGCCATCCGGTAAAGTTGTCGTTTGTTGTTTGATCTGCCCTGTAACCTGACGAACCGAATGGCTGCTGTGCAAGGCAACTGGCTTGGTCAGAAATGATTTATGATTACCAATAAAATCAATCACCGCCAGATGCTGCTTGTCTTTATGCAGTCGCAGCCCTCGCCCCAGTTGTTGCAGGAACAGGATTTTGGATTCTGTAGGGCGAAGCATCAAAACCGTATCAATGGCTGGCAAGTCAGTACCTTCGTTAAACAGATCAACAGAAAACAGTACATCCAGCTCTCTGGCTTCCAGCTGGTTCAGGGCTTCATGGCGACGAATCTCAGAATCACTGTAGACAGCTGCCGCCCTGTAACCAGCCCGGCTAAAGGTCTCTGCCATGAAATCAGCATGACGCTTCGAAATGCAGAACCCAAGTGTTCTTTGCTGCCTTTTCTCCTGCCAGTGGTTCAGAATATGGTCTGCCCTCTTGCGGGAAGCAAAAGCCGCTTCCAAAGCCCCAGTATCAAACTTACCATTCCGCCAGGGGATTTCATCATAATCGATGTACTTGTCAGCAATGCCATAGTAATGAAAAGGTGCCAGTAATCGGGCATTGATGCCATGCAACAGGTTGCACTCAAACACCAGATTGTTGTCGCACAGACTGAGTATATCAGTCTGGTCAGTGCGTTCAGGCGTAGCTGTCAGCCCCAGCAAAAACTTTGGCTCAAAGTGTTTGAGCAGGTTACGGTAGGTTTTTGCATCGGCATGGTGAAACTCATCCACCACAATATAATCAAAATGGTCTTTGCTGAACTGCTGCAGGTGCTCCAGTCGCCCCAGGGTTTGCACGGAAGCAAACAACATATCAGCTTCTTTATTACGCACCCTGCCGTTATAAAAACCTGTGCGAGCATCAGGACGAATTCGCACAAAAGTTTGCTGGGCCTGCATCAGAATTTCTTCCCGATGGGCAACAAACAATACTTTTTCCGCTTTGCATTGCTGAGTATCAAAAGCCGCCAGCCAGGTTTTACCCAGACCTGTCGCC
>JBPCXN010000048.1:0-2860 GCA_051008495.1 Endozoicomonas sp.
GCGAGCTGATTCCGAGCCTGCCCGACAGCCGGATCGAAAGAAACCCGCACCCCAGGCTCAACATTCATGCGTATCCCGCTCTGTATCTGATGCAGCCGCCCAATAACATTTTGTTGCTCAGGCAGGGCGGCAGCTCGTTCACGGAATTAATTGACCGCATGATTGACGTAGCCTTTGCGGAAGGCTGGCTCAACCTAATGGAGTACCAGCAATCTCATATATTCCTAGATGTTTGGAAACGTGCACAAACGACTCAGGCTTTTCCACTGAGTCCGATATTGACCCACTGATTCAAGAGGCATCATGCAATGCTTATCACTGTCATGAAAGAAATATCCCCTGCCGTATTGAAAACTGCAGAAGCAGCAAAATATATTGGTTCTTCCAAGTCTGAACTTGATCGAGCTCGAATATCTGGAGAGCTATCAGGCTTGACTCCTCCCAAGTTTTTCAGGATAGGGCAGAAGGCGGTTCGTTACAAAGTCACTGATTTGGATGAATGGCTCAATGTGCAGAAAACGTTCACCACTATTGCTAGCGAAGGGAGCCACTGTAATACAGGAGGTATGAGTGCTTAGCCATTTTGAAAAGCGACAGTCCTCTGAAACAGAAAAGTGTGATCAGAGTGGCGCTTTGATTTTCAATAAAGGTTGACCGGCATGCGTCAGATAGTCGCTCTAAAACCGAATCAGTACCGAACCGGGCTTCATGTGGTGGAGGGCTGAAATCATCAGCCCTCATGAATACTGGTGCCGACAAGAGGACTTGAACCTCCAACCTTCGCATTACGAATGCGCTGCACTACCAATTGTGCTATGTCGGCACAGTCTTTGAATTTATACCAGAGATCAGACGTGACGCAAGCTGCAGCGGTTCCGGTTCAGTCCTGGGTTACCCGGTTGATCTCCTCCAGGCTGGTGACGCCCTGCAGGGCTTTCAGCAGTCCGGACTGGCGCATGTTGCTGAAACCTTCTTTCTGGGCAATCTCGGCAATCTGCAGGGAGTTGCCTTCTTCCATGATGATTTTCTGCAAAGCCGGGGTGATTTTCACTACTTCATAAATACCCACCCGACCCTTGTAGCCCTTGCTGCAGGCTTCGCAGCCCCTGGGGCCATAGATGACAGCTGTCTTGGCCTGTTCTTCGGAAAAGCCTTCTTCCAGCAGGGTCTCTTTGGGGATGTCCATCTCCATCTTGCAACTGTTACATAGCCGCCGGGCAAGTCGCTGAGCGATGATCAGGCTGACGGAGGTGGCGATGTTGAACGATGGTACCCCCATATTCTGCAGGCGGGTCAGTGTTTCCGGGGCGCTGTTGGTGTGCAGTGTGGACATTACCATGTGACCGGTCTGGGCGGCTTTTATGGCGATGCTGGCCGTCTCCAGGTCCCGGATCTCTCCGACCATGATGATGTCAGGGTCCTGACGAAGGAAGGCCCTGAGGGCCTGGGTGAAATCCATGCCCTGCTTCGGGTTGACGTTGACCTGGTTGATGCCTTCCAGGTTGATTTCCACCGGGTCTTCCGCTGTGGAGATGTTTCTCTCGGCGGTATTGAGAATATTAAGGCCGGTATAGAGGGATACCGTTTTACCGGAACCTGTGGGGCCGGTCACCAGTATCATGCCCTGGGGCTGGTGCAGAGCCTCCATATACATGTTTTTCTGATCTTGTTCGTAGCCCAGGGCGTCAATACCCATCTTGGCGCTGGCCGGGTCCAGTATCCGCATAACGATCTTTTCACCCCAGATGGTCGGCAGGGTGTTGACCCGGAAGTCAATGGATTTGTTCTTGGAGAGCCGCATCTTCACACGGCCATCCTGGGGCTTGCGCCTCTCGGAAATATCCATGGCCGACATGATTTTCAGGCGGGAAGCGATCCTGGGTGCCAGGGTTGCTGGAGGTTTTGCGGTCTCATGGAGTATCCCGTCGGTGCGGAAACGTACCCGGTAGGTTTTTTCATAGGGCTCGAAGTGAAGGTCAGAAGAACCACCCTTGATGGCGCTGAGCAGCATCTTGTTGACGAACTTGACGATGGGGGCGTCATCGTCCGACCCCATGGGGCCATCGTCCCTTTCGTCCTCAATGGCACCGACGTCGAGTTCTTCGAGGTTGCCAAACTGTTCATCGTCAAAATCATCCAGGGCGTCATCAGCACTGTCCATGACTTTGTCGATGAAGCTTTCCAGCTTGTCTTCTTCCGCCAGCACAGCGTCTACGGACAGGCCGGAATTAAAGCGAATTTCATCAATAGCCTGGTGATCGGTAGGGTCAACGACCGCCACAAACAGACGGGAGCCCCTTTTCAACAGCGGCATGATCCGATGTTTGCGGATCAGTTTTTCCGGGACCAGCTCTTTGGGGACGATTTCGGGGTCAAAAGCCCCCAGGTCCAGAACCGGCATGCCGAATTCCTCGGCAGTGGCCTGGGCCAGTTCACGGGCCGAGACCAGCTTTTCTTCAACCAGGTAGCGTGAGAGGGGCTTCTTTTCCTTGTCTGCCTGAATGCGGGCGGCTTTTGCCGAATCTTCATCCAGAATCTGATCTACCACCAGACGCAACGCCAGTCCGGTCAGGGGAGTGTCAGCCATCGACTCGATTTTCCGTCATATGATTGTAATTGCTGGTTCTTACTATATCAGCAGTCAAGACCCTTGGTTAACAGTAAAAATGCACGTGGGTTCAATACAGGGCTTACCTCTGCCAGTCTGAACAGTTTTGAATGACATTAGCCCGGATGTTTCATGAACTGCCCCGGCTATCGCGCACGACCACAAGGATGTGGGAGGTAGGGTGACGCAGGATGCCAAAGCCGAGAACCTTGTCGTCTCAGGGAATTTGGTGAGGGAGTGCCGTACCGGGGA
>JBPCXN010000049.1:0-12484 GCA_051008495.1 Endozoicomonas sp.
GGATTCCCATCAGGGCCAGAGGTTAACGCCTCACTAACAGGCCGAATATATGATTGCAGTTACTTTTGTTTGCAAATCAACAAAACAGGCTCTTGCAAAACGGGGCGGACCATATAAGGCTCCTAGAATAGAACTTTATCTTCTTTCCTGCTGATTTCAGTTCATGGTTTGTACCGGCTACCGGAATCTGTTTTTCAGGTCGGGGCATTCGGGGTGTTCTATAGTTGCCACTGATCAATACCAAATGCTTAATTCAGTATGAAAAAATTCATAACCAGCTTATGTGCGTTATCGGCAGGGTTTGTTTTGAGTGGTTTCTGCTCCGCCTACCAGTGTCCTGATCTGCCGGATTCTATCTATAGGAAAACCATCTTCTCTGCCATTGATGAAGTAGTAAAAACTCTGCGACCCAATCTGGTCGAGAGACTGGCAAAAGTGGGCTATTATTCCTTTCTGTGCAAAGGTGTCACGCCACTTTTGCTGCAAAGGGCCTTATCACCTGATGAACTGAAGTATGCCCATATGATTGGCTTGCTTCATATAGAGAAAGAACCCGAAGCAGGGTCCAGCCCTTCAGCCATCCAGATGTTGAAACTGGGTGATACGATTGAATCGGCATTCTACAAACTGTCAAGGGGTGACGAACTTGCAGAAGAGGTCCTTGAGAAACTGGTGGCCTGTTTTCCCAGGGAAGAGCCCTATAAAAGGCTGACTTATGTTGCGCCTCTGTTATATCTCGACAGCTACGGCATCCGGGGCAAGAGACTGATTTATTTTTATGAATCCGTCTGCCACAAGAATGTTCGCTGCATGATCCAATACCTTAATGCTGTCAGTCTGGGCAAGATGTCTGCCCATGAACTCAGGCAACACATCTTTAAGAAAAAACGCATCGACAGGGATAAAATGGAAAAGACCATGAAATCCACCGACCAGGAGATGGAGCGACTGATTCGGAATGTGGGAGTGTGAGTGGCTCAGGGTTGACTCTGTCAAGGCTCTACGCCTTCCTCTGGAGCTGTAAGACCAGCGGTACGACAACCAGAGTGGTTGATAAAATGTCACCAATGCTGTGGTATTCCTGGTAAACCATCAAAGCAGCATAAAGCAGCATGGAGAGTATGGAAAGTAGTGACGCCGTTGCATTTCTTCTGGCGAGGAAAACAACGAACACTAGTGCCATCGCTGTGTGGGTGCTGTAGTTCGTGCCTGCCAGCGTCCAGATGTTAAAACTGTTATCCAGTCCGTTGAGAGCATAAACAACAATGACAGACCGGAAGACGGAACCGGCAACGGCTGCCTGACTCCTGATACCCGTTTGGAGCATGCTTTTTCCCAGCAGGAAGAGGAAAATCAGGGTCAGAATGGGGATATAGGCGTCTGCAATCAGATCCAGTTCCTGGTAAGTCAACATGTCTTCTATTCTCTTTTCTTATTCCGTTGCTGGCTTCTGGTTTCTAGCCGGTAATCCTCGGCAATACAAGGAGATGGGGTGGGTCGATGGTGTTGCAGGCGGCAAAGAGCCAGCCCCGGAACAGGGCTGGCATGCTGGGTCAATCAGCCACAACCGGACGGCGGCGCCGCTGATTCAGGTAGACCCCGGCGAGTAGCAGCAGGGCGGGTATCCAGATCAGCTGTCTGGGAGGCCTTTTTACTTCCACTTCCAGACTGTCCAGGGTCCAGTCGAAATCAATGCCGGCCTTCTGCGCCGGACTGTCAAAGTCCACCATGTCCACCATCAGAGTGGTATCGTCGTTTATGATGTCCATCCCCATAAACTTGAGCTGTTCCATGGCGTCAGTGGCAGGCCCGGTTGGCAGAATACTGAGCTGGGTGAAGGCACGGCCTTCAAAGTTTTCACCTGACACCCACAGGCGCACTTCGCTGTCAGCAGGCACTGTCTTCAGGCCTTCCAGGATACTGACGCCTTCATAGCTCTGGTAGGGCGGGTACACCTTGTCCCACCAGAAGCCGGGCCGGAAAAGTGTAAAGGCGATCAATAACAGGGCTATGGTTTCATACCAGCGGGTCTTGGTCAGCCAGTGCCCCTGGGTTGCCGTGGCAAACACGAGCATGGCGATGATGGCACTGCCTACGACCAGTGAGAGCTCCAGCCAGCCGTGCACCCCAATCAGCAGCAGCTGGGTATTGAACAGGAACATGAACGGCAGAACAGCTGTACGGATATCGTAGGTAAAGCCCTGGATGCCGGTGCGAATGGGGTCAGAGCGGGCAATCGCCGCAGCAGCGAAGGCGGCCAGACCTACAGGGGGGGTATCGTCTGCCAGTATGCCAAAGTAGAAGACAAACAGGTGCACGGCGATCAACGGCACAATGAGTCCGGCCTGGGCTCCGAGGGTAACAATGACCGGAGCCATCAGTGTCGATACGACTATGTAGTTGGCGGTGGTGGGCAGCCCCATACCCAGTACCAGGCAGATAATTGCCGTGAAGATCAGCATCAGCATGATGTTGCCGCCGGAGATCCATTCCACGAACTCGGTCATGACCAGGCCAATGCCGGTCAGGGTGACAGCGCCAACGACGATACCGGCGGTGGCGGTGGCGACACCAATACCAACCATGTTGCGGGCTCCGACAATCAACCCCTGAACCATATCCAGGAAGCTCTCTTTCCAGATCTCACTGATGCCCTGCTGCTGGTTCTGTCGTCTGAAAAACGCCAGCAGCGGCTTGTGGGTCAGAGTGATGAAGATCATGACCAGGGTGGACCAGAATGCAGACAGTCCTGGTGAAAAGCGCTCAACCGTCAGACACCAGAGCAGGACAACCAGTGGCAGCAGGTAGTAGAGGCCGCGTTTAACCGTTGGTCCGGGCTCAGGGGTGTGGGACAGAACTTCTTCACTGTCTTCTGGCAGATCCGGCTGCAGAGAGGCCAGTTTTACCAGCAGGGCATAACTGGCTATCAGACTGAAGCCGATGATCCAGATAGCGTAGTCACCCATGTAAGCCCGGGTCCAGCCAATACCATAGTAAACCAGGGCACCCAGGGCACAGAGACCGGCGAAAGACCCGGTAAACGACATCAGGGCCTGTAGTTTAGTACGTGAGTACCTGCGTGGAAGGCCTTCCATGCCGGCTTTGACTGCTTCCAGGTGCACAATATAGAAGAGAGCTATATAGGAAATCATGGCGGGCAGCAGGGCTGCCTTGATGACTTCCATATAAGATATGCCTACATATTCCACCATCAGGAAGGCTGCCGCACCCATGATCGGTGGCGTCAGCTGTCCATTGGTGGAAGCGGCGACTTCAATGGCACCAGCCTTGTGCGGCGGGAAGCCCACCCGTTTCATCAGCGGAATGGTGAACGTGCCGGTAGTCACGACGTTGGCGATAGACGACCCGGATACAACACCGCTGAGCCCTGAAGAAACCACGGCTGCCTTTGCCGGCCCGCCTTTCAGATGACCCAGCAGCGAGAACGCTACCTGGATGAAATAGTGTCCGGCGCCAGCCCGTTCCAGCAGAGCGCCAAAGAGTACGAACAGGAAGACAAAACTGGTGGAAACCCCGAGGGCAACACCGAATACCCCTTCTGAGGTGATCCAGAAATGGGAGAGGGCTTTGTTGAGGCTTGCGCCTTTGTGGGCGATGACATCCGGCATGTAGGGGCCGGCGAAGGAATAAGTGATAAAAACAATAGCCACTACCATCAGTGGCGGGCCGAGAGCGCGGCGTGTTGCTTCAAGGAGCAGCAACATGCCGACACCGGCGGTTACCAGGTCCATGGTGGTGGGAGCACCGGAACGGCCTGCCAGTTCTGTACTGAAAATATACAGATAGGCGGAGCAGAAGCTTCCTGCCAGGGCAAAGAACCAGTCTATTAAAGGGATGTAGCCATAGGATGATTTCTTTCTAGCCGGAAAGGCCATGAAGGCCAGAAAAATGGCGAAGGCCAGGTGAATGGCCCGGGCCTGGGTGTCATTAAATATGCCTGCCTTGAAGATAAACGGCAGTGGTGAGGCATACCAGAGTTGAAACAGAGACCAGCACAGGGTTACGGCAAGAAGCAGGCGGCCGGTAATGCCCGCAGGATTGCGGGCTCCCTGGTCCGATTGCTGGACCAGTTGTTGTGCTTCCTGTTCCGCCTTCGAAGAGGGAGAAACTACTTGCATGGGCTTTCCTGGAAAGTAATAGAGAGCCGGAAGCACTAACGCTTCCGGCATGGGTTACAGTGTTTTTATAAGAAGGTTTTTATAAAAATCAGTAACCGATTATTACTTGGCCATCAGGCCGGCTTCCATGAAATAGCGCTTGGCGCCATCATGCAATGGAGCAGAAAGGCCATCGGCGATCATCTCTTCTTTTTTAAGGGTTCCGAAGGCCTGGTGCAGCTTCTTGAAAGTGCTCAGATCCTCGAAGACAGACTTGGTGATCTGGTAGACGGTTTCATCGCTCAGAGAGGTCGATGCAACAAAGGTAGCAGCCACACCAAAGGTCTTCACGTCCTTTTCATTACCGTTGTACATGCCACCAGGAATGGTTGCGCTGCGATAATAGGGTTTTTCGGCAATCAGCTTGTCGATTTTGGGACCAGACACTGTCACCAGTGTGGTTTCACAGGACGTAGTGGCTTCTTTCAGGGAGCCACTTGGATGACCGGCGGTAAAGACAAAGGCGTCGATCTTGTTGTCACAGAGGGCTTTGGCCTGTTCCGCAGACTTCAGCTCGGAAACCAGGGAGAAGCTTTTCTGTGTCCAGCCATAGACGCCCATCAGCTGTTCCATGGTGCCACGCTGGCCGGAGCCCGGGTTACCGATGTTGACCCGCTTGCCTTTCAGGTCTTCGAACTTCTTGATGCCGGAATCTTTCCGTGCCAGAACGGTGAAAGCTTCAGGGTGCAGTGAGAATACGGCACGGAGGTCACCATCAGGACCAGTCTGCTCAAATTTGCTGGTGCCATTGAAAGAGTGGTACTGCCAGTCGGACTGAACAATACCCATGTCCAGTTCACCGGCGCGGATGGTGTTCAGGTTGTAAACGGAACCACCGGTAGACTCGACAGTGCAGCGCAGGCCGGTTTCCTTGCGATTGCGATTGACCAGTCGGCAGATGGCGCCGCCAGTAGGGTAGTAAACACCGGTAACCCCTCCGGTACCGATGGTAACGAACTGCTGCTCAACCTTGGCAGCTGAAGCGGTGGTTGCGGCGGCGGCAAGACCCGCGCCCAGAATGGCCATACCCAGTTTTTTCATAGCTGTCATAGGTTTCTCGCTTTTTTGGTTGTAGTTATGGCCTGCCGATGAGAAGGACTTTGCGTGCTGACGCATCGGTAGGCAGTTTTTATTTATGACATCCGGCATTCCTGTGGGGACAGGAGCGTAACTTCATCAAAACACTTGTTTTTTATTGGCTGGAGCAGGATTCCCCTCCTGCCCTGAGCCTACAGAGATGTATTACAGTACTATTAATCTGGGACTTATATCCAGTTTTTGGCTGGTGGTAACTACGTATGTATTGATGGTCGTCAATCTTTCGCTATTTCATGCAGCACTTCTTATATTTACGACCACTGCCGCAGATACAGGGGTCATTCCGAGCCGGCATCTGCGCTTCAATACCCGGGTAGATGAAGTACCAGCGGCTGTCTTCACGGATAAAATCCGAAGTCTCGTGATAGGGCTGCTCTTCACTGTCGCCGGGTTGTGTGAACCAGGCCCTGAACTCAACTATGCCCTTGTTGTCGTTTATTTGTCCAGCTTCGGAGCGAATGACATCCAGCCGGGTCCATTGCACATCATCGGCCCTGGACTGGATGGCAGCTTTATCCAGTCCGGCCTGTTGCCTGGGCCAGGTGGTGGCCGTGAGGTAATCGGTATTGCCGAGGAAATAAGCACAGAACCTTGAACGCATGAGTTTTTCAGCAGTGGGGACCGGCTCGCCTCCGTGATAAAGGCCACAGCATTGCGGGTAGGGCTGGCCTGAGCCACAGGGGCAAAGTGATTCCTGGTCGTTCATGGGGTGACAGAACCGTAAATCGTTTATTGACCGGCTATTTTGCAACAGTGCCGAAAGAAAAGCAGTCTGTCCCCGCAAATCAGTTGGCAATATTCGAGGCCGGGTTGCTGTTGAGCTCAACCTTTATCAGACCGTTAACCTCTGAAGGCCTGATAGCCGAGCTTTCCTGAATAAAATACTCGTACAGGTAGCGTGGCAGGACTCTCTTGAAGCAGCTCTGAAAGTCTTGATCATTCAGGCAGGGATCGGGATCAATAATAATTTCATAGCGGACGGGGTCAGCATCCATCATACCATTGGGGATAGCCTCTCCCCTGAATCGGATCTCCATCAGCTTCAGGGCCCAGTCAAAGCGGCTGGATCTCAGGTCTCTGTCCAGCTGCCAGTTCGGGTTCAGCGGGACATGGAAACCATGGGACTTGAGGGTCTTGACCAGATGTCTGATACCCTCAGGCTCGGAGATCATCACGGCCTTATTATAACTACCCATAGGAAATGGCATCAGCCCGGTGATCGGACAGAGGTCATTAATACCGCTGTATGGATTTCCGGAATCGCAACCGTGATGGACCATGCCCAGCCCTTCGCCGCGGTCAATGGCCTGATTGGTCATTTTGATCACCTGCTGCATACGGGGCGAAATATTGCCCAGCAGGGGATCCATTCCCTTAAGATAGTCCGGCAACCCTTCGACCAGGATCAGGTAGGAGCGCACCCGTTCAAGATGAGCCAGTTCGGTACTTTTCCGGGCATAGGATCCGGTCGGCACCTGCTTCAGAGCCGAGGGGAATTTTGTTACCCATAGTTCGACAAGCTGTTTATTGGGAGTGATGACCAGTGTGGTCAGCAGGCCGGATTTGGGATGATATCTGTTCAGCAGCAGTCGCAGAATGGCCGACCTGAAGTTCCTGGCGTTCTCTGTGCTGACCGATTCCAGGGCTGTGCTGAGCTGTTTATCTTCGCCAGCCAGATTGTTCTCAACGAAGCGGGTGATCTGTGGCCCGAGTCGGTCAAGAATCCCCTGCGGGTTGACCAACGGCAGCTGAACCCTGTCATAGTCACCCAGGTCGAGCGGCTTGAACCACTGGTTCTGCAGGTACTCCTTGCGAGGGATCAGCACGGTTTCCTGGTAGATGTCTAACGTTCTGCCCGTTACAGGATCGACATTCTGGGAGGTTTCAAACTGTGCTTCCACCAGGAGACTGAATACCGGGGTTTTCCTCAGTGCCTGTAGCTTGATCGGGGAATCGGAGAGTAAAAGCGTTCCGTCCAGTTCCCTGGCGTAAGTTCTGGTGATGAGGACGGAATACTCCGGCGGGGTACTCAGGATCAGGTGGTGACTCAGGGGTGGCGCCATGATCAGCGGGTCGTAGTCGGCTATGTAGTAGCTCAGTCTCGGGTGAGCGACAACTTCGAACGGGCGGCCGTCCAGCATGTAAATATCCCAGAGGCCAGTGTCGTCATTTTTCCGGGCCAGCTGTTGCCACTGGATATCATTCTTCTCAAACAGCACATTGTGCTGCAGTGGATCCAGGGTCGTTGTGCATTCGCTGGCCTGGCTGATCAGCTTTCTCATTCTGCTGTCAGTAAGCGACAGTGGTCTGGTGGTGATCAGATCCGGTAAACGGGTGATCGAGTCTGCAAGCATCACTCTGGCGCTGGCGATGGCCGCCGGGTTGCCTGCCAGCTTGCTGAACGCCTGATCGGCGGGCATGAAGCCCTTGGCGAAAGTGGCTTCAGCGGTTTTCGGCTTGATCCGGAGATCCTTGGAGGGCAGCCCCCAGGGAATCAGCTCGATGTTCTCCGCGTTTATCGGGCGGTACGAAGCAGGCAGGGCCATCAGACGGGTCACTTTGCCGACTGCCGAGAAATGCTCCCGGTTCATTCCCTGTTTGGGGTGCGACAGAATGTCATCAGGACGATTATGAACCAACGGGGAATAATTATTTCCTTGAAAGTTGTGGGCGACCTGTACCAGACGGGAGACCTGTTTAAAGGACTTATGGTCTGGCAAGGAACTTCTTCGTGGTTCCGCAGTGAGCGGCGACGTCAGGGTCTTCCTGTGACTCAAGCTCTGGCCGTTAGAGGCGGACGTTCGGCGATCGAGCAGTGACGGCTGGGTAAGCTCAAGGTGCTGCCGAACGAACCCTTCCGGCGCGGACCCCCGACGCATATAACTTTCATCCGGTAACTTATCAATACTGTGCAGGCTATGGCTGTCCGAGGTTGAAGATATTTCCGGGTCGATACTTTCAATGGCAATGGTGGGCATCCCGGGCTGGGTTGATGCACTTTCTGGTTCGCCAGCCATTGTAACAATCTGAGTTTCAGGAGGGTGATTTCCTGCTGCAGAAGCGCCCTCTGAGCTTATGGCGCTTGCACCGGAAGCAATGTCTGAGCCTGTTTTCCCACCAGGAACTTCAGATTTCTGGAGGGCCTGTGGCGTTCTGTCCGCTTCCGTGAATTCGATGGCGAGCCTTTCCGGGTGCTGTCGGCCGTGCATGAGGGCGCGTTTTGTCCAGAGCCGGGAGTCGACCAACGGCTGGAAGGTCAGGTCATGGAGTTTTTGGAGCAGTATCAGCCAGGCCATCCTGAAATAGAGTTCTGTGCCGGATGAAAGTGGCAGGAGTTGATCCTGCCAGCTGATGCCCATGGCTGGCCAGTAGTAGCTGGACGCCTGCATGGCCTGCAGGGCTGAGTCAGAAGACTGCACAGTAGCCATGGCACCGGTGAAGACAAAATGCCTGGTCTGTTTTTCTCTGTGAATGGCCACCAGAAAGTCCCTGTGTAAGGCTGCTTCCTCAGTGTCAGAGAGGGTCAGTACTTCAACGCCTTCCTGTGCCAGTGATTGCGCCGCAAAGGTGGCGTCGCAGTCACTGACTATGAAGTCGCTGTTAATCCGTGTTTGATATCTGATTGCCCGGGTAAAGCAGTCAAGTATACTGCTCTGGAGCTTACTGAACTGGCAGGCCCCGTGCTGTGGGCGCACCGATTCCCAGGAAAAAGTAATGCAGTCGTTATCCAGTTCGAGTTTGCCTCTCAGGGTTGTTCCTTGCTGGTCACAGGCAAACAGGACTGAGCCTTCCTCGATTTTAGAGTCCAGCACGCATTGATGGATTTTTCTGGTTGTCAGAGTCTCATGCAGGTCGACAAGGGTCTGCACCAGTGGTGAGCTGCCCTCCTGCAGTTCCGGAGTAACGGGCCAGGGTTTAAGGGTCATTAACAGCTGGTTAGTATCGGTTATTTGCATGTTGAACAGCGAGTTCAACAGGATGCTGTCAAACTGAACCAGGCCTGCAGGCTTAGCCTGAATTACTGGAGTTGATACCGCCTGCCAGTTCAGCCAGATACTGAGAATCGAAAACACAGCTCTTATATAACCCCTGACAGCCTCATAGTCACTCAAAACTCCCAGTTTAAACAAGCCAAGAGCCAGGTAGTCAGGGACTACAAAAAACAGTAAAACCTGCTGCAGGCTGTCATCCATACGTTGTGGGATCCTGGAAGTCTCCTGGTAAACCTTGTCTGCCAGCAACCGGGTAATCAGATAAAAATAGCTCTGTAGCCAACTGTTCCAGGTGAGTTCGTTGCTGGGAAATGATTGTGAGTAACGGGAAGAACAGATGCTCCTTCGGCATTCCTCAGATTCTGCTGGTGGAGGCAAGGTGTTCGCCGTCTGGCAAAGGCAGAAGAGGGTGACTGCGAGTATGATGGCGCTTAATGGTTTCATCAGTACCCTAACTGCCACAGGTTTTTGTATGAATGATCAATCAAGAGCCGAGCCTAGTCGAGCCTTTGCATATCGTCAAAATGCCTTTTCGGTTTTTAACCCTGTGAGTTCGCCGTGAATTCGTTAAAATGGAGTTTCTGACGGAAATACTTTGACCGTGCCCTAACCCGGATATTTCATAAATTTGCATGCGCCCTCGCTTGCCCCTTGCAGCACTAAGAAAGTTTTGCTCAATCGACCGTACACACCAGTACGGCGCTCAATCGCAAAATTCCTTAGCGCCACAAGGTTCTGCGCGATCATCGCAGCAATTTATGAAATATCCGGGCTAACTTTTGGCAGTGTTTCCTCTTATCCCTGTTTAACTCCCAACTCTGGCGGTATCACCAACTGTGCTTGAAGAGTCGCAGAAGAAAATCATTCAGAAAGCCTACAGCGCTTTTCTGGAAAGCAAGAACCTGAGAGCCCGTCCCGGGCAGAAGCTGATGATTGCCGAGATCGCCAGGGCGCTGGGGGAGATAAAGACCGACGGCGAAGGACGCAGAACTTCTGACCCTTCAGTGACGGTGATTGAGGCCGGCACTGGCACCGGCAAAACGGTAGGTTACGTGATTCCTGCGGTGGCCATGGCCCAGGCGGCCGACAAACGGCTGGTGATTTCCACGGCGACGGTCACGCTGCAAGAGCAGATTATCAGCAAGGACCTTCCGGACATTATCGTCAAAACCGGTCTTAAATTCTCCTTTACCCTGGCAAAAGGTCGTGGCCGGTACGCATGTCTCAGTAAGCTGGACCGCCTGCTGCAGGAAGAGCAGTCCATGGCTTCACTGATGGATATGTTCGCCGGGGACGGGGCATCCGCTCAGCAGGACGAATCCTCCCTGAAGCTGTATCAGCATATGCTGGAAGAGTTCGCTGCGTCCAAATGGGAAGGGGACCGTGACAGTTGGCCCGATGCCCTGGAAGATCAGCAGTGGCGAATGATTACCACCGATCACGCCCAGTGCAGTGGCCGACGATGTGGTTATTTTAACCAGTGCCCTTTCTACAGGGCCAGGGGCGACCTGGAACAGGCTGATGTGGTGGTCACCAACCATGACCTGGTGCTGGCTGACCTGGCGCTTGGCGGCGGCGCCATTCTCCCTGACCCGAAAGACTGCATTTATATCTTTGATGAAGGCCACCACCTGCCAGACAAGGCCATTGACCACTTTGCCTGCCAGTCCCGGGTGAAAGGCGCGGCGACCTGGCTGGAAAAAGCCGGTAAGCATATCCAGAAAGTGCTGGGGCAGAATGCCCTTCCCGGTGAGCTGGGTGAACGTCTGGAAAAACTGCTGCCGGAATTCGATTCCCTGGTCAATGCCCTGGGACACACCCGACAGCTGTTGCATTCTATCGCGACTTTCGAGCCAAGAATCCAGGGCGAGATGCAGGTCGCCGTGCACCGTTTTCCAGAAGGTGTTGTGCCGCCGGAAGTGCGTCAACAGGCGGAAATACTCAAGGCCGGTTTCAGCCGCTGCAGCGGTATGCTGGAAAAAGTCGCCAAAGATCTGAATGATGCCATGGATGGAGATTTTCCGGGGATTGACCGCTGGCAGGCCGAACAGCTCTACCCGGAAATCGGCGCCATGCAGGTAAGGCTGGAAAGTCAGTTCCAGTTATGGCTGACCTACACCCACGCCGACCCGGAAGGTGAACCACCCTGCGCCCGCTGGCTGAAATGGTCGGAAGGCGAATTTGGTGAGGAGCTGGAAGTGTTCAGCAGCCCCATTCTCTCGTCAGCAACACTCTGGCAGACGCTCTGGAACCCGGGGTATGCCTCGATCGTTACTTCTGCCACTCTGGCGGCCCTGGGTAATTTCAACCGCTTCCGGATGCGCTCTGGTGTGCCTTCAGAATCCCGCTGCGTGGTGGTTCCCAGTCCTTTCCTGCATGGAAGTGCCGCCCGGCTGGTGGTTCCGGCGATGGAGTCCAACCCACGGCAGAGCGATGAACACACCGAAGAGATCATTGAAATGCTGCCTGAACTGCTGGAAGGCCGCAAAGGTTCCCTGGTGCTCTTTTCATCCAGGCGACAGATGAAAGATGTTCACTATGGGCTGGATGACGCCTGGAAAAAGCGCATTCTGCTGCAGGACGATTATTCCCGGCAGGAGTTGCTGAAACTGCACCGCAAGAATATTGATGACGGAAAAACCAGTATTCTGTTCGGTCTTGCCAGTCTCGCAGAAGGTATCGATCTGCCCGGGGAGTACTGTGAGCATGTGGTGATTGCCAAAATTCCCTTCGCCGTGCCCGATGACCCTGTTGAGTCGGCTCTGGCAGAATGGCTGGAAGCCCAGGGGCGGAACCCTTTCATGGAAATCACCGTGCCCGATGCGGCGATAAAACTGGTGCAGGCCTGTGGTCGTCTGTTACGGACGGAGCAGGATACCGGCCAGATTACGCTTCTGGACCGGCGGGTGGTGACCCAGCGCTATGGCCAGTTAATTCTGGACTCGCTGCCACCTTTCAAGCGTGAAGTGCAACACGCTGTGTTGTGATGTATTCATGAGTCAATGAAAAAGCCGCAGGACAAGACAAGCTCATGCTCATGGCCTGCGGATTTTTTTGGCAGAAATGCCTTAATAGAAATACTTTGCGGACAGAATGACTGCGCTGCTATCGGTCGACCAGTTGCGGGCAATTCCTACACTTAGTTGCTCGTCTGCCAGATATTCAGCCCCTATGCTGTATTCTGTCTGGTCATCTATTTCAACTTCGTCCGCATCA
>JBPCXN010000050.1:0-34336 GCA_051008495.1 Endozoicomonas sp.
AATATCGATGCCAAGTACTGAAATAGTCATGGGTGGTTCGCTCCGTTAATCCTGTTTAAATGGTTAACTCCATTGTGGCTCATTGAAGCCGTTTAGGAGGGGCGGACCATCCCATTAGTCGGACTTATGCTTTCGAGCATGAAATGCAGTAGAGCGAGTCAGATTTTTCGTTGGATTTGTGCGAATAGTTGACCTATTTAAGCAAATTCAACGGAAAATCTGGCCGCACTTCCTGGATTTCAGGCCGAAATAGTCTTAAGTCCTACAGGCTCCTAGCCTCCAACCATTGCTGGTAGCACGGCCGCAGGGACTGCCAGCTCAGGCCACGCATATCCGGGACATCTTCCCATTGGCCCGCTTCTTTGTGTTCAGCCAGCGCCTGCAGCCTGCCCGCCAGCTCTTGAGCCTCTGCCTCCGGATCATCCAGAAAGGACGAGTAACGGTAACGATGGGCAAACAGCTCGGTATAGGCCAGACGATCGGGCACCACTGGCCTGCAGCCCGCCGCCACCGCTTCCAGAACGGCAATTCCCTGGAAATCATGGACAGCTGTTGATACCACCACATCGCTTTCACCGAGCAGGCTCCGGTACTCACCCACAGACTCTATATAACCCCAGGTTCCAATGTTCTCACCGAGGTGGGAGCGGGCATGTTTGAATACCGACGGCACATTTCTGAAACTCTGCCCGACCACATGCGCCCTGAAACTGACCTTCCTGTCTTTGAGAATCTCCAGGGCACGGAAAAAACGCTCTGGGGCCTTGTCGTACTCCCAGCGGTGGTTGAACACTATCTGTAACGAACCACTCCGGTCGTTTTCTGATGCCATGAACACATCGTCGGGCAAAGGTACAGGCAGCACCGAAGAGCTGTCCCTGAGTTGCTGGACAACATTGGCAGGCACATGGTCAGGGAGTTTTTTCAACAGTTTTTCCGCCCCCTCCAGAAAAGTGTTCCGGTTATAAGCGGTATTGAACAGAACCTGGTCAGCTGCCAGTGCTGTATAAATGTTGAGAATGAGCGGCTCCACACTCTGCTTCTGCTCTGCCGACTGAGGATAGGCAAACTGGTTTTCATGGAAATAACAGAGTGTTGGTACCCCGGCCAGTTGCGGCACCATGCCTTTCAAGGCGGAAAGATCAGTCATGGAAGTGCAGACCAGCAGATCGTAATACTGTTCCAGCAACTCTCTTTCCCCAAAGGCCCAGCTGAGACTGTTACCTCTCATTCGCCAGCTGAAGTAACGGGGAGGCAAAGACAACACTGTCCACTGGTGTTCTGGAAATGCAGCCACCAGCCCTTTGCGCCAGTACCTGTGACTCATGGCGTCGTAAGCGGATAACAAAAGGATTTTCATTGGATATAATGGTCACTCGCAAAATTGGAGAGTCTGATGAGCCAGCAAGCCTTCAACCAGGACCTGATCCGTTTTCTGGATGAGTCCCCCACACCCTTTCACGCCGTCAAGAGCATTGTTGAAAGACTGGAGAAACACGGCTTCACCCCTCTCTCCGAAGCCAGTGCCTGGTCGCTTGAAAGTGATGGGCGCTACTATGTCACCCGCAATGACTCTTCCATCATAGCGTTCACCATGGGAGACCTGGAACAGGGCTTCCGCATGGTTGGGGCTCACACAGATTCCCCCTGCCTGAAGGTCAAACCCCGTCCGGAACTGCAAAAACACCAATATCTTCAACTGGGGGTAGAGGTCTACGGTGGAGCTCTGCTGAACCCCTGGTTCGATCGTGATCTTTCGCTGGCCGGACGTGTGCATTATCTCACAAAAAACGGACAGCTCGGCTCTAGCCTGATCAACTACATCAAAGCCATAGCCTCCATTCCCAGTTTGGCGATTCACCTGGACAGGGAAGCCAACAAAAACCGCAGCATTAACCCACAGACGGACATCCCTCCTATCCTGTGCCAGCTGGGCAAAGATGAAAAAGCAGATTTCCGTGAGCTGCTGAAAGACAAGCTGCTTTCTGGCGGTGTAACAGAGGTCGAAGAAGTTCTGGAATATGACCTGAGCTTCTACGACACTCAGGGTGCCGCAGTGATTGGCCTGAAGGATGAGTTTATTGTCAGCGCCAGGCTGGACAACCTTCTGAGCTGCTACGTGGGCATGGACGCCATGCTTAACGCTCTTGAGCACAGCTCTGCACCCATGGTGCTGATCTGTAACGATCACGAAGAGTGCGGCAGCCAGTCTGCCGTGGGCGCTCAGGGGCCGCTGCTGAGATCCATCCTTGAGCGTATTGCCGGGTCTTCAGAAGAACTGACCAGAGCCATGGCCCGGTCAGTCGTTATCTCAACCGATAACGCCCATGGGATTCACCCTAATTTTGCTGACAAACATGATGGCAATCATGGCCCCCTCCTGAACCAGGGCGTGGTTATCAAGATCAACGCCAACCAGCGCTATGCCAGCAACGATGAAACCGGCGCCCTGTTCGGCCTGCTCTGCAAGACAGCAGAAGTGAGCTACCAGCATTTCGTCACCCGCACCGATATGGGCTGCGGCAGCACCATAGGGCCACTGACCGCCGGAGAGCTGGGTGTGAGAACCCTGGATATAGGCCTGCCCACCTTTGGCATGCACTCAATCAGGGAAACAGCGGGAACCCGGGACGCCTTTGAACTGAGTGGAGTACTGCAGACCTTCTACAGCCTTGAGAAACTGCCTCTGGGTGCCTGATTGTAAAAGAATCCCCCCATCTCAGGGTGGGGGAATTGTCACCTGTACTTACTTTTCTTAACAGCTGCTTTCACACCATAAAAAAACTGAGCACATACGTACAAATTCAGACTGTCACCCCGCCAGGATGCTGCTAACCTGAAAGATGCACTCATCATGTAGGCATAGTGCCAATTTCAGGACATACCATGAAGCAGCACAAAATCCAGGCAAAGGACTTAAAAGCATCCGACCGTAATTCCGACAAGCTTGTCACCAGCGACAGGGTTCCACAGGACCTCAAGCCCTTCCCGAAAGTTGCCAGCAGTATTCCTCAAAACCTGCTTGAAGACAGGCTCTGCTTCGTCCGCGGCTACAACTAGAACCAGGTCATTATGAGCACGAGCAGCCAGAATCACTGGATTACCTGAAGCCACGACCCTTTTTGGCTGCACGCTGACAGACAACTTCAACTCTCGGACGTGGTGCTTTTCCCATCCCTTCATCCTGTTTTCATACTGATCACACCGTCACCATCAAAACATCTCTGTCCACTTAGACAAGGATGCCGATACACTTCTCTAATCGACTCCGCTGGCTGCAAAGGGGTGTAGGCTGTATTATGGAAGTGTGCATTAAAAACAACCTCACCATTGCCTTGGTGATCCAATTCAAGAAGCCTGCCCCACACCGGAGTAACAAGCCGGGCTGATCCACCTTCAGTCAACACCGCTTCTCCCGGCTGTGACTGGATCATTGCCTTAACCGGGGCGGCACAATGATTGATATCGAAAGATATCGAAAATACGACACGGAGCTTCACCATCCATGATACCGACCCTGCAACACGCCAGGAAACGAGCATCGGTTTTCATTGCATTGCTAACAGCTCTCAGCATCAACGCCGGAATGGCGCTGGCTGCAGACCAGGATCTTGACCGCAGTGTAGAAGAACTAAACCCAACCCTGCAGCAGGCCATTGCCAGTGTGAATGTGGTGCAACTGCTCTCCAGAAACCATTATCGAAAGGTCCCCCTGGACCAGGAAAGCGCGGACAAAATCTTCCAGCGCTACCTGGACCGCCTTGACCCGAACAGAAGCTTCTTTCTGCAGAGCGATATTGACCAGTTCCAACCCTACCGGAACAGCCTGCATAAAGCTCTCAAGACCGGTGATCTCAAACCCGCTTTTGAGATATTCAACCGCTATCGCACCCGGGCCGAAGAGAGAGCCCGTTTCATGCTGGCGATGGTCAACCAGGGCATCAAGGATCTGGCCCTCAACAAAGATGAAGAACTGATCATTGACCGGAAAGAAGAGCCCTGGCTGCTGGGCAAGAAAGCACAGAGAGACTTGTGGCGACTGCAGTTCAAGGACAGCGTCCTGTCCCTGAAGCTGAACAACAAAACGGATGACGAAATCACGGATCAGCTTCGCCGTCGCAACACCAACCTGTTGCGCAGACTGCACCAGAGCAAGAGCGAGGACGCATTTCAGACTTACATCAACTCGTTTACCGGAACCTTCGATCCTCACACGCAGTATTTCTCCCCCCAGACTGCCGAGAACTTTGACATCAACATGAGCCTGTCCCTGGAAGGTATTGGCGCCGTGCTGCAATCCGAGGACGAATACACCAAGGTAGTCAGTGTTGTTGCCGGAGGCCCGGCAGAAAAGGCCGGACAGCTCAAACCCGGCGACAAGATCATCAGTGTTGCCCAGGGCAGAAAGGGACCATTGGAAGACGTGGTCGGCATGCGCCTGGATGATGTCGTCAAGCTGATCCGCGGCAAAAAGCACACACTGGTTCGCCTGGAGGTAATACCCGGTTCCAGCAAAAGCAACAGCACCCGGATTTATGAAATCGTACGGGACAAGGTCAAGCTGGAAGAGCAGGATGCCAGCAGCCGCATCATTGAACTGAAGGAAGGTGACAAGACCAGTCGAATAGGTATCATCGAAATCCCCACCTTCTACATTGACTTCAAGGCGGCCCAGGCAGGCGACCCGAACTACAAGAGCACGACAAGAGACGTACGCCTTCTATTACAGAAGATGGAAAAAGAGAAAGTGGATGGTCTGATTGTTGACCTGCGCAGCAACGGCGGAGGCTCTCTTCAGGAGGCCAATGAACTGACCGGCCTGTTCATTTCACAAGGTCCAACCGTAGTAGTGCGCGATAGCCGTGGAAGACTGGAGAAACAGGAAGATCCTGACCCCAGGCAGATATACAAGGGTCCGATGGCCGTTATGGTTGACCGCCTGAGTGCGTCAGCCTCGGAAATTTTTGCCGGCGCCATGCAGGATTATGGCAGGGCTCTGGTGATCGGTGGCCAGACTTACGGCAAAGGCACTGTACAGAGCATTCAGCCGCTGAACCACGGCCAGCTCAAGCTGACACTGGCGAAGTTCTACAGAGTCTCCGGAGAGAGCACCCAGAACCAGGGCGTCATTCCAGATATCAAATTCCCTTCCCTTTATGACGGGCGAGACATCGGTGAGAGCAAACTGCCTGACGCCCTTCCCTGGGACACTATCACGCCGGTTCTCTATCGTCGCTACGGCAATCTGGAGAGATATCTCAGTAAGCTGGATGAGCAACACCAGAAGCGTATCGAGAACAACCCTGATTTCGTCTACCTGAAGGAAATGAAGGAGTACCTCTCCCGTTATGAAAACCAGGACAAAGTCTCACTGAACGAGGAAAAGCGAAAGCTGAACCTGCAGACCATGCGCAGTCAAAGGCTGTCGATTGAGAACAGGCTACGCAAGGCTAATGGAGAAGAACTGCTTAACAACCTGGACGAATTGGAAGAAGCAGAACAGCAGGCAACAACAGACAAGAAAAAGAAGGAAGCTGACGCTTTTGTCAAAGAAGCGGGAAAAATCCTGATCGATATGCTCAACCATAAGGGCTGACCAGGCAGGGGCTTGCATATAAGCTTGCAAGCCCCAAATTCTATCCTCCAGCCAAATACGACATTGACTGATCAAGTCAACCATTCGCCGTCAGGGTTTCTGCAGAATACAAAAAAGCCCTTGAGGCAATTGCTTCAAGGGCTTTTGCATATGGCGGACCGGACGGGACTCGAACCCGCGACCTCCGGCGTGACAGGCCGGCATTCTAACCAACTGAACTACCGGTCCGCTGCTTTTTACGCACAACCCTTTCAGATTATACGGTCACGCAAACTTGCATTGAATCTGGTGGGTGATGACGGGATCGAACCGCCGACCCTCTGCTTGTAAGGCAGATGCTCTCCCAGCTGAGCTAATCACCCGACTCATGTGGCTGCGAATTCTACCGAAGTATTCTGAACTGTCAATGATTTTTCTTGGAAAAGAGGGCGTTACAAAACCCTGGTCAGACATTGTGCACTAAAAAAGGGACAGGTTCAGTTACAGCTGATCAAATGCATTGATTCCTGAAGTTGCACTCAGCAGGAAAACCGCCTCACTGAGCAAGGTGCATATAAACTTTCACCCGCCCCTCTTCCCTGCCCTTATCAACCCGGATCTGTTGAATGCTGAGGTTGAAACGGCCATCAAGCACCAACAGCCAGGCCAGAAGTTTCTGGTAGGCGGTATCTTCAAGCCATACTCCCAACCCTTTTCTGTCAGGCTGGACTCTGCTGATGGTGACTCCTGCCTGCTTCGCACTGCCTGAAATGATGGAAGACAGATCTTTCTGCCCTGAAGTTTTCTGTTTCTTCTGCAGGTCTATGGCCTGGCCGATGTTTTCCTGCACCCACTCATAGGCCAGTTGCTGCCTTTGATAATCCGCTTTCTGCGCTTCATTCCATTGCCTGACAGGCTCCCAGACCAGCAGATAAAGGCAGGCTGCCGCGAGAAAACCCACCAGCCATTGCAGCGCCCGTCGATCACTGGGCGACATCGCTTCGTAACGAACCTGGAGCTGTTGCCAGAGAGGGCTTCGTGCCAGCATCTCACCTGGTTTAAACATGGGGTTACCTGCCTATGGTCATTCGTGCATTTACGCCAGTTTTTTCCTGGTTGGCACTGTCCAGCCGTACGCTCAGCCCTGACGACTTGATCGCGGCCCGTAATTTATCAATGCTTTCAAGGTTCTCAGCTTTCAGGTCAAGGACAAGACGTCCCGAGGTATCATTAAAGTCCATGCTTAAGGGTTGAAAAGTTACTTCACCCAGGGAGGACGAAACTGCCGACACTTGCTGTAACAGAGGCAGGAATGGCTCTCCACCCGATGTTCCACCTCTGCCTTTCAGGCGGCTTTCCATCCGGCTTCTGAGATTAATCGCCCGCTGCCCACTGTTTCTGGCTTCCAGAACCTGCTGGTCCTTAGGGAAAGCTTCAAGATACAGCTCTACACTCTGGCTCCAATAATCCGCTGCTTTCTTCTGATACATGAGGGCTTCTCCGACAGTCAGCCCAAGCTCAACCAGCAGCCACAGAGTCGCAACCAGGGCCAGGGGCTTCCAGCGCTTTATACGACGACTGGTTCGTTTCGGACACTGATAAGGTCCCTGCCGAAGGTCCACCAGCTGACCGGTTCTACGAAGCTCAAAGTAACGATCCGAAAAATACTCAAACACCGAACCTGGCAGGGGCTGTTCTTCCAGCAACCAGCCCTGTTCATCCAGCCAGTCTCGCACTTTTTCATACTGTTCCGTCGATGTCGGGAGGCTGCCATCGGCAAAAATCAGTTTCGCGCTGGCCAGGTTCTGCTCAAAAGAAGGTTCGTCAAGGGACTCAAAGCTATCTGCTTCGCCCTGATGCCATTGCTTAAGAACCAAGTGCAATGCTTCGTAATCCAGGTTAACAACGGCGTTATCTGGTGAAGCCAGGATAACAGACTGGTTTTCCAGGATAAGGGAAATGCTTTGCGGCAGCACTTCAGCCAGTTGCAGCTCCGATATCATCTGGTTGGGAGAAAGCCCCTGGGCATCAAAGCAGGCCAGGATTTGCTGCATCTGTTCATGAGTCAGGGCTGACAGGGATACGGCATCTTTCTTCCTGGCCAGGTAGCTGGCCAGGTGCATGGAATCGATGTCTTCCGCCAGCTCTTCTTCGATCATAAAAGGCAGGGCCGTATGAAGGTGCTTACGCTGCCCGGCACTGATAGCAATCTGCCGATGAATCGCGAGACTACCTGGCAACAGAACGATAACCTGGTCTGGCAACAGTTCTTCAGCCTGGGGGTCATCGGGCTCTGCTTCAAACCCTTGCAGCCTCAGCCAGTCTCGCCTTAGCTCCCCCAGCTGTGAAATATGCACATCATCAGTCAGCTGCCCCGTTCCTGAATAGGCTCCCCACTGTACCAGTGTGTCAGCAGCTACCCTGGTTGTGGGTGGCGGTATCCTAGTTAACAGGATGTTATTCATTATTAGACCTCAGGATTCCTTCTTGGTGGTTACCCAATAGTCGTTTGGCCCAATTTCTCGCCCTGCGACCTGAACCTGTCCATCTGAATTTCGCACCAGAAGCGTTCTCAGGTAGAAGATGGTGTCACGATAGGTCGCCTTGATGTAAACACTGAAATACTGGCTGGTATAATCCAGCTGCTGCAGCGCCTTGAGGTCTGCGGTTTTATCTTTCAGTGATGGCAATTTGGTCAAATCCTCAATTTTCGCGAACCCTTCGTTTCCGCGCGAATCAATAATAGACTGTACATCCCCTTCTGTGAGTTTATCAGAGATTATTCGCAGCACTTCCGGCAGCGCTGTATTGATATTGATCTTTGACGTTTTCGGCAGCGCCGTAACCAGAGGTGAAAGCAGCTCAAACTCTTCTGCACCCACGCCCTGAATCAGGCGCAGCTCTGACAATGAAACCAGATCCGAATCCGACGTCCGCCTGGGCGGTTCCATCACCAGATAGTTGTTGTCCTCGGCACCAGCCTCTGAGGGTTCCTGGTCGTTGTCGATCCAGTCCTTTATCCTGCTGGCCAGCTGGATATCAATCCCCAGGTTCTGCAACAACTGCTGGAACATCTCTGTGTACTTTTTCCCTTCCAGTGCTTCGGCAGAGAGCCAGTTGAGGTTAAACCGCCCGGTCTCGTCCACTACCGCCAGCTCGATCTCACCCTGGTCAACAGCGTAATCGACTGTTTTCAGGTTCCAGCGCTCTTTTTCATGATCCACCATCCGCTTCTTTTTCTTATCGTCCTCCAGATCCTGAATCAGCAGCAGGGCAACGTACTGCTCGGCACCAAGGGCATACTGCTTGGCCTGAATACGTTCGAGATAGCGGGCATTTTTTTCAGTGTGCAACCAGAGGCTGGTCACCATCTGTGAGGCCATCAGGGTGATCATGGCGAAAATCAGCAGTACATAAATCAGAGCGATGCCTTTCTGCTTTCCCGGAGCGCTCATCATTCGTCCCCTCCGTCCAGATCAGGGTCACTGCTTTCTTTACCCGACGGCCTCTGCTTACCCTTTTCTCCCTGCTCCTTGGCCGCCTGTTTTTGTGGATCTTCCGGCTTGTAGTCCATTAAAGGCAGCATTGCGGTCATGACACCAAAATCTCGGTGCTGAACGACCATTTCGACTGCGTGGGGCATTACGGGTTGTTCACTTTTCTTGCCGTCCTGTCCCTGGGCCTGTGGTGGCCAGGATGTCAGCCAGCGTTTTTTCTCATCCATGAATCTCATGCTGACCTTCTGAACATTATCCAGCAGTTTCTGACGTATCAGGACTGGATCTGGAGCCCTGTCGAGCATTTGCCAGTAATATCGAACCAGTTCACCTTCTTCCAGGTCATAGGCCACTCTCTGCAGGTTACTCCTGATTTCACCCAGCGGGTTACGCCAGCCTGAACGAGTGAATTCGATAATATGTCCATCACGACCAGGGGCCTGAAGCGCCGTCCTCCGGTCACCCAACTCATCACGAACCGGTCTTGGGGCAACCTGCAGGAGATCTTTTTCCAATATCACCTGAGTTCTCTGAATCTCATCCAAGCTGTCAAAAATGCCATCGGTCACCTGCTGCGCCCTACTGACCGAATCAAACAGCTTGTAGGCCGCAGTACTGATCATGGCAAACAGCAGAATGGCGATCATCAGCTCCAGTAAAGTGAACCCTGCCTTGAGCTTCATTTTTTGGGCTTCCTGAGATACGAGGTCAGGGAGAATACCGGTGAATCATCTTTTTCAGGCGCCCTGTTACCCACATAAACCTCAACGACGATATGCCTGAAGTCCGGAACACTGGTGTCCCGCACGACCTGCTGCACATACCAGTCATAACCTGCGTAGATTTCTCCACGCCCTCTCACCCCTTTTTCGGGCCAGTTTTTTTCTGCCTGCATCCGGCTGAGGTATCGATCGGCAACCTGGGAAGCCAGAACTTTCTCCTGCATATAACGGGTATGCCGAATACTGTTGCCATCCGACAGCATCAACATTGCGGCGGCAACGGAAAAAACAGCCAGGGCCACCATCACTTCAATGAGCGTAAATCCCCTGAAGCTACCGGGTGACTTCAACATCTGACAATCCATCCGTCTGCAACACCACTTTTTGTTTTCGATTTTCAACAGGGACGATGTGCAGGGCAAAAGGTGTCACCTGCCGGTCTGAATAGAAAACCACCGAGGGCCCCTCGTCGTCATTATTATCGTCTTGCTGAGGCAGGTTGCCCCCCGCGGTTTCCAGTTTTACCGCCAGAGCGCCGGGCAGCTGGTAGGGCTGAAAAGGCGCATTTTCCACGGCGTACCATTCCTTGCTTTCCAGGGGCAGAACCCACCAGCGGTAAACGCCCACTTCATTAACCGAAAAGCCGTACTCTGCATTCTCCAGCAGGGCCTTATCCCTGACCTGGGCAAAGAGCACCTGCAGCCTGGCTGCCTGCTCCTGAACGGTTTTCTGGATGTTGCCGGTCACCGGACTGAGAAGGGTGATGCCCAGCAGAACGCCAATGATCAGCAGAACAACGAGCATTTCCACCAGGGTAAAGCCCGAATGCCCTCCTGCTTTCACGACTCTTCCCAGTTAGCTATATCGCCGTCCAGCCCCTCGCCACCTTCACGCCCGTCCGCTCCCAGGGAGTAAAGGTCATACTTGCCGTGATTGCCCGGCTGAAGGTAGATGTAGGCATTTCCCCAGGGGTCGAGCGGTGCTTTTTTCAAATAGCCTTCCGGATTCCAGTTCCTGGGTTCCGGTGTCACCGTTGGCTTACGAGCCAGAGCATCCAGGCCCTGGTCGGTGGTCGGATAGAAGCCGTTATCCAGTCGGAACAGCTCCAGCGCCTGGGAAATGGTTTCGATGTCGGACCGGGCCACGGTCACCTTGGCCTGATCCGGACGGCTGAGTATCTTGGGAGCCACCATGGCGGCCAGAATACCCAGGATGACCACAACCACCATGATTTCGATGAGTGTGAAGCCCCGTTGTCTCTGCGTTTTCATCGTTATACTGACCTCTTCAATGCAATCCCTATCAGGAGAATTCTGCCCTGCTAGTTCAAAAGCTGGTTCATATTGAGGATAGGCAGAAGTATGGCAAGCACAATCACCATGACTACGCCCCCCATCACCACCAGCATGAGTGGTTCAAACAGTCCAAGCAGCAGGGTAATCCTGCCATCCAGTTCCATCTGCTGGTTCTGTGCCGTCCGATCCAGCATCTCGTCCAGTTCACCCGTAGATTCCCCACTGCTGATCATATGCAGCATCAGCGGAGGGAAATAACCAGTTTCGGACAGGGCCCTGTGAAGACTGGAACCTTCACTAACCCTCCGTGCAACAACCTGTACCGACTCCCTGATAGCCTGGTTGTCGATGACTTGAGCCGCAATAATCAGCGCCTCTACCAGGGACACACCACTTCGGGTCAGGATGCTCAGAGTGCTCGCAAACCTTGCTGCACTCAGGGTTCGTCCAAAGCGCCCCAGCAGTGGCAGCCGAAGGAACAGCCTGTCCCAGGACAAGCGTACCTGGGGACGTTTCAAAGCCTGTTTACTGATGACAACTGCCAGGAACACTGCACCAAAGATAATGGGCCAGTAAGCCTGAAACCCTTCACTGGCAGCAATGAGTGCCACAGTGATACCCGGCAGCTCCTGACCGGTATCAACAAACACTTTGACAACATCAGGTACGACATAACCCAGCAGGAAACTGACAATGGCGATGGCTGCCACCATCAGGATGACCGGATAGAGCAGCGCCTGCTGGACTTTCTGCATGGACTGCATCCTGGCTTCGGTATAATCCGCCAGGCGGTTGAGGACACGATCCAGATAACCGGCGTGCTCACCGGCGGCTACAGTAGCCCGGTACATCTGAGGAAATACCTGGGGAAAGCCTTCTAGGCTCTGCGCCAGCGTGTAACCTTCAAGCACCCTGGAGCGGACGGCCAACAGCATATTCTTTAGCCGGCGCTTCTCCTGCTGGGAGGCAACACCGTATAAAGCTTCTTCCACGGGCATGGCTGCCTGGATCAGGGTAGCCAGTTGACGGGTGATGGTTGCCAGCTCTACAGGTGAGACGCCACGCTGGAAAATTGCAGAGAATCCTCCTGTCGTAGCTTTCTTCTGTTCACTGACCGGATTGACGGAGAGAGGCGTCCATTCACGATCCCGTAGCAGCTGGCGAACCTGACGGCTGCTGTCTGCTTCCAGCGATCCCTTATGTTGCTTGCCCTGCTGATCCAGCGCTAAATATTCGAATGCGGCCATTATGTCCCCGGATTTCGCCCCTGCTGCCGATTAATCTTTTTGGGTTACACGAAGAACTTCTTCCAATGTTGTCAGGCCAGCAAGGACTTTCCTGCTGCCATCATCGCGAATACCAGGCGACTGCTTCCGCACATATTCAGTGATGGACTGCTCGCCTTCCCCGGAATGAATCATCCGCCTGACTTGCTCGTCGAGCATAACCACTTCATAAATCCCGGTACGCCCCCGGTAACCAGAATGATTACACTCTTTGCAACCATTGGCATGAAACAGGGTCGGAGCATTATCGAATGCAACGCCAAGCTCCCGGCACTCAGCCTCGTCTGGAGAATAGGGTTGTTTACAGTGTTCACAAAGCACCCTCACCAGCCGCTGTGCCACAACACCGAGGAGACTTGAAGACATGAGAAAAGGCTCTATTCCCATATCCTGAAGACGGGTCAGCGCTCCAATAGCGGTGTTGGTGTGCAGCGTGGACAGCACCAGGTGCCCGGTTAAACTTGCCTGGACGGCAACTTCCGCAGTTTCCGTATCACGGATTTCCCCCACCATGACCACATCCGGGTCCTGGCGGAGGATCGCGCGCAGCCCTCTCGCAAAGGTCATATCGACCTTGGAGTTGACCTGGGTCTGACCAATCCCCTCAAGGTTGTACTCAATGGGGTCTTCCACTGTAAGGATGTTTCGGCACTTGTCATTTAACGAAGAGAGACAGGCATAAAGGGAGGTGGTTTTGCCCGAACCAGTTGGCCCGGTAACCAGAATAATCCCGTAAGGCCTGGACAGCAAATGGGTAACCACTTCCTCGTCCCCTGCTGCCATGCCAAGGTGATCCAGCTCCAGGCGCCCTGCAGCCTTGTCCAGCAGTCTGAGCACCACCCGTTCACCATTGCTGGAAGGCAGTGTGGAAACCCTGACATCCACTTCCTTGCCAGCAACACGCAATGAAATTCGCCCGTCCTGGGGAATGCGTTTCTCAGCGATATCCAGCCGAGCCATAACCTTGATACGGGAGACCAGCAGCGCCGCCAGCGTTCTCTGAAGATTGAGGATCTCTCTGAGTACTCCATCGACACGAACCCTGACAATCAGAGTAGTCTCGAAAGTCTCAATATGAACATCAGAAGCGCCTTCCTTGATAGCCTCTGTCAGCAATGCATTGATCAGGCGGATAACCGGTGCATCATCACTCTGCTCAAGCAGGTCTTCAGTCACCGGGACAGCTTCAGCCAGGCTGCTCAGATCCATGTCATCACTGATACCCGCCGCATCCTGCAGCGCTTCCGAGCTGTCATTGTGATAACAGAGGGAGAGAATTTCCTTCAGCCGTTCAGTGTCAACACACTGGTAGGATGGCGTCTCGCTTGAAACCCGCACCACCTCGGAAAAAATCCAGGGCGCCGGCACTGATTTGAAATAGAGAACCGGCCTATCCTGCTCCCAGACCAGAACGACACCATGACGCTTGGCGAAAGAAAAGGGCAGACGATGTACCAGCGGCTCCTGATCAACCGTGACATCGTCCGTTGCTGTTGCTGTCTGGCTGGTCAAGGCTCACTCCTCTTTAATAATTAGGACTTTAACGGCCCGGCCGGATTCAGTTCTGGCGTGAAGGATTATTTCCTGCACAGCCGAATATCTTGAATTATTCTTCTTACTCGTCAGTCATCTCTTCACACAGGAAGTGTGATGCAATATCGGGATTTTACAACCGGGATACAACAATCAGATTTAACGTCATCACCATGCCGTCGCTTTAAAAAATACAACTCTTATGCTTTATTTAATTAAAGAATAGCCCATGACCCTTTTAATCCTACCTTCATCAGAGAACACTATGAAAACAGAGGTCATGGCCACCTTTTTCAAATGGGGCCACCGCCGTAACCGGGCGATAATAACTGCCATTCTCCTCATCGCCATGTGCGCAAGCATCGGATATCAGGGGCTTTCTCTCTATAAGACGTTAAATGACGCTACCCCGTTAAATACTGAACACCTGTCCAAGAAAAATGCTGAAGCGGAACCCCTGACTACCAGGGATTTCAAACTATTATTCGGCTCGAATGAAAAACCTGACGCCCGCAACACTCCCACTGAAATCCCCAAGACTCGTCTCAATCTGGTACTTAGAGGAGCGCTCGCCAGCATTGGCCAGAGTCAAAAAAATGCCAGTGCTATTATCCAGGGAAGCAACCAGGACAAACTTTACGAAGTCGGGGACACACTGCCCGGCGGGGTGTCACTGAAAGAGGTGCATGCCGACCATGTTGTCCTTAACAGAAACGGACAGCTTGAAACACTTTATTTTCCTGATGCCGGCAAAGATTCCCGTGCCCTGCAGGAATACAAAAGTCAGGTTCCCGTGGCTTCTGCGGAACCGGAAAATAAACGCCCCGATTACACTCAGCAATCGGATGGTAAATCACTTGAAGAGCGCATGCAGGAGCTTAGAGACAAACTGCAACAGGCTAATCAAGGGTTTCAATAAAAGAATTACAACTTTCTGAATGGGTCAGAAATGAAAATTAAACAATTTGCATCTGCGTCTACTGTATCGACATCGTTGTTTGCCTTTCTTTTATTGTTTCCCGTTCAGGAAACTGCCCAGGCTGCGCCAGCAACTCAACCTGTAACAGCGGCGCCCGCCAAACCGACAACACAGGCTCGTTCAAAATCGGCGCCTGCATCTGTAGACAAGGCGGCGAAAAAGTGGACTTTGAACCATCAGAATGCCGATATTCGGGAGTTCATTGGCCAGATCGCCAGAATTACCGGTGAAACCTTTGTCATTGACCCCAGGATCAAAGGTGGCAACACCGTCACTGTCATCTCCTCAAAGCCATTAAGTAATGATGAGGTCTACGACGTATTCCTTGAAGTACTCTCTGCCAATGGCTACGCCGTGATTCCCAAAGGCAACATCATTAACATTGTGCCCAGCACCACGGCCAAAACCACCAGTCCCCGTGGAGAAGAAAAGCCTCATGACGCCGTCATGACCACCAGGGTTATTGAGCTGCACAGCGTCTCTTCCATTGAGCTGATCCCCATTATTCGCCCTCTGATCGCCCAATACGGTCATGCAGCCGCATCAGCATCCAGCAACGCGGTCATCGTCAGTGATCTGGCGGATAACGTCGAAAGGATTACCAGGCTGGTCCGGGAACTGGATGAAACCGGCAACAACGATTACGAAGTACTCCAACTGAAACATGCCTGGGTGGGTGACGTCGCCAAGATCATTCAGGAAACACTGATTACCGGTAAAGGACAGTTGCCCAGTGGCTTGCAGGTCATTGCCGATGAACGCAGTAACCGCCTGGTAATCAAGGGTAACGCCAGTAAAAGAGCCCGGGTCAGGAAACTGGTCGAAACCCTTGACCGGGAAGGAATCCGTAAGGCCACTACCAAAGTCATTTTCCTGAGCTACGCCGACTCCAAGAACCTGGCCGAAATACTCTCTGAAGCATCAGCGACCATCCAGGACAGCCAGGGCAAGAAAGGCGCTAAAGGTGCTTCCCAGCCTCCAGGCATTCCGCAGCCAGACTCGGCACCAAAAGTGCAAACCAAAGGGCAACCCGCCACCAAAACCAGCAAGAGCTCCAAAGCCCAGAATGTTTTTGTGAAAGCGGACGAAACCCAGAACGCCCTGATCATGATTGCCGACCCGGACACACTCCAGGAAATGGAGCGAATCGTTCGCCAGTTGGATGTGCCTAGAGCCCAGGTACTGCTTGAAGCAGCCATTGTCGAGGTTTCAGGAGATATTGGTGACGCACTGGGTGTTCAGTGGGGTATTGACGGGACGAAGACGGTTACATCAAGAGGCTCCGCCACGTCAGATGGCAAGACCACCAGCCTGAACAGTGAGCTCAGCAACGTAACGGGCAGTATCCTTGACAACGCCAAAATCACCCTTGGTACCGTGGCGCTCAGAGAAAACAACTTTGGTGTCCTGGTGACTGCGCTCAGCAAGAGAAGCCAGAACAACCTGCTGTCAACACCCAGTATGCTCACCCTGGACAACCAGGAAGCCGAATTCCAGGTTGGTAAAAATGTTCCAGTCAAAACCGGTTCATACCAGACAGCCAGCGCAGGCAGCTCCAGCAACCCGTTTACCACTACAGAGCGTAAAGATATCGGCGTCAAGCTGAAGATCACACCGCACATTAACGAGGGGAACAGTGTGCGCCTGGAGCTGGAACAGGAAGTGTCATCGCTGGATACGTCGGTGGACCTGAAAGCCGTAGAAGATGACCTGGTCTTTAACAGCAGGATTCTGAAGACGACGGTTCTTGTCGACGACAATCAGACCATTGTCATTGGTGGTTTGCTGGAAGACGAAAAAACCAAGACCAAGAAGAAAGTGCCTCTGCTGGGCGACATCCCTCTTCTTGGCCACCTTTTCCGCTCAACGGAAGATTCCAGCAAGAAGCGAAACCTGATGCTGTTTATCAGGCCGACCATCATGCGTAACTCCGAGACGCTGGCCAAAGCCACCAGGGACAGGTTCAGCAAGATCAAGCTGCTGCAGAACCGGAAGGGTCCAGACATTCTACCGGATGACCCATCGAACCTCTTCGAACCGGAAGCTTTTGATCTGCGTAAACATGACAGGGCGCCCTGGCAGACCATTGACTAAGTCAACACAGTACAAGTCTTAAAGGCGGAGCAGCAACCCCGCCTTTTTTCTTTAGCCCGGAAATTTCATAAAGTGTCGAGTTTCTCGCTCTGCTATTTTTTCGGCTGACACATTTTGTCGGCATATTCATGCTTATTGCATCCTCTTGATGAGTTCTAGACAGCGCCGAAAAAATGCTGTCATGGCGGAAAAAGAGCTAGCGAGAAGCCGACGAGCGATGTGCGTTTGTTGTCGTACACATCAAAAACCGAACATTTCAGTATTTCCGCAGCCTTCCCCCTGATCAAAGCGGTTTTATGAATTTTCCGGGTTAGAGCACACTGAGAATAAAGCCGATCCCAAAAATCAGGAAGAACCGCCCAGTAAGGGGAGGCAGACGAAGCAGCTGCATGTCACCCGGACCGTAAAACAGCAAACGTAACGGTTGCCAGATAAACAACAGAGAAGGCAGTAAATAGAGAGGGTTATTGATCTGCCCCTGCCAGAACAGGTAAAAGCTTACCGGATACACCATCCATAGCAGCAGCGCATACATCACCCTGGCAGTGTCAAAACCCAGTCTGACGGTTAATGTGCCAATATCTGCCGCCTTGTCATCCAGGTAATCTCTGATTTCATTCGACACCAGCAATGCCGACGCCAGCAGGCTGACAGGGATTGAGATCCACATGACCTGGTTGTCCCAGACGCTTGTCACCGCATAGTAGGCGCCACTGACCATCAATACCCCGGTCAGCAGAAATACCGCAGGAATGCCTAAGCCTCTCTGCTTGTAATGTATGGGCTCTCCGGTATAGAAGTAACCGGCGATGATGCCTGACATTCCGAATATCAGCAGGCTTGCTCCCACTTCAGAAACCAGCCAGAGGCCTATGACACAGGCTACCAATGTAAACACTCCAGCCATCAGGAAATTGAACCGGATCTTTTTGACGGTGGCGTCAGCCAGCGGGCCTGAGCGACTCTTCCAGAAAGGCAGGTCAGCGTGATCGTTAGCCAGGTTGCTGGCGCCCTGCAGCAGTATGCCAGCCAGGATGACCAGAATCGATTTCAGCAGATCCACCTGCCCCCTGCTAACAGCCAGTGTCACACCCAGACCGCAGGTGACCAGTGCAACAGAGAAGGAGAAGGGCCTGAGGGCACGGATAAAACGGTATTTGTCCGGATTCAGATGAGGTGTACCCACTGGCAGATTCCCTGAAACTGAAATTGTAGGCAGCGACTATGGTCTATCAGAAGCTTTCAGCCTATAGACAAATTCCACAGCCAAACCAACCAAAAACACATAGATAAAAGAGATAAATAACTAGAAGGAATTTCGAAGGAGGAGATCTCCTTCCGGCCATAGAGCCAGAAGGAGATGAAGAAGGTTTACCAGCCGGTCACTTCCTTCAGGGCCTCACCGATACCGGCAAGGCTGCGTACGGTTTTCACGCCAGCCGCTTCAAGCGCTGCAAACTTTTCGTCTGCAGTACCCTTGCCACCAGAGATGATAGCTCCGGCATGGCCCATACGCTTGCCAGGAGGTGCTGTAACACCGGCAATGTAGGAAACCACAGGCTTGGTGACATGATCCTTGATGTATGCGGCAGCTTCTTCTTCCGCAGTACCACCGATCTCTCCAATCATGACAATGGCTTCTGTCTGCTCATCGTTCTGGAACTTCTTCAGGATATCGATGAAGTTGGAACCGGGGATCGGGTCACCACCGATACCGACACAGGTAGACTGACCAAAACCATAGTCTGTGGTCTGCTTGACGGCTTCATAAGTCAGGGTACCGGAGCGGGAAACGATGCCCACTTTGCCTGGCTTGTGAATGTGTCCTGGCATAATCCCGATCTTGCACTCACCAGGTGTGATCACACCAGGACAGTTAGGACCAATCAGCTGAACACCCAGCTCATCACAACGGACTTTACACTCCAGCATATCCAGAGTTGGAATGCCTTCCGTGATACAGACAATCAGTTTGATGCCGGCATTGGCCGCTTCAAGAATGGAGTCCTTACAGAAAGCCGCCGGGACATAGATGACTGAAGCCTCGGCGCCAGTTTGCTGAACGGCTTCAGCAACGGTGTTGAACACTGGCAGACCAAGGTGTTCCTGGCCACCTTTGCCAGGAGTAACACCACCAACCATCTTTGTACCGTAGTCTATAGCCTGCTCTGAATGGAAAGTACCCTGGGAACCTGTGAAGCCCTGGCAGATAACTTTGGTGTCTTTATTAATCAGAATGCTCATTATTTACCCTCCGCCGCTTTAACTACCTGTTCTGCAGCATTGGTCAGGCTGCTGGCAGCGATAATATCCAGACCGCTTTCCGCCAGAGTCTTTGCGCCAAGCTCCGCATTGTTGCCTTCAAGACGAACGACAACAGGTACTTCAACACCCACTTCCTTAACGGCACCAATGATGCCTTCGGCGATCAGGTCACAGCGGACAATTCCGCCGAAGATGTTCACCAGAACTGCCTTCACGCTGTCGTCAGACAGAATAATCTTGAACGCCTCGCTGACCCGTTCCTTGGTGGCGCCACCACCGACATCAAGGAAGTTGGCCGGAGCACCGCCGTGGAGCTTGACGATATCCATGGTTCCCATTGCCAGACCAGCGCCGTTTACCATGCAGCCGATGCTGCCATCCAGAGCTACATAGTTAAGTTCCCACTGGGCAGCGTGCGCTTCACGGGCATCTTCCTGGCTTGGGTCGTGCATTGCCTTGAGGCGGGGCTGACGGTAAAGCGCGTTGCTGTCTACGACCAGCTTGGCATCCAGGCAATGAAGATTACCTTCATCGGTAATAACCAGAGGGTTGATTTCCATCAGCGCCAGATCGCAGTCCTGGAACAGTTTCGCCAGTCCCAGGAAGATCTTGGTAAACTGCTTCACCTGGCTCGCGTTCAGCCCCAGCTGGAAAGCCAGGTCACGGCCTTGGTATGGCTGGGCGCCAGTCAGGGGGTCAATGGTCGCCTTGAGAATTTTTTCCGGGGTTTCCGCCGCTACTTTTTCAATCTCCACACCACCCTCTGTAGAGGCCATGAAGACAATCTTGCGGCTTGAGCGGTCAACAACCGCACCAAGATAGAGTTCCTGGTCAATGTCAGTACAGCTCTCTACCAGAATCTTGCTGACCGGCTGACCATTTTCATCGGTTTGATAGGTCACGAGATTTTTACCGAGCCATTTCTCGGCAAAAGCCTGTATTTCTTCTTTGGAGCTGACCAGCTTGACGCCGCCTGCCTTGCCGCGACCTCCCGCGTGCACCTGGGCTTTGACGACCCACTGGTCACCACCGATCTCATCTGCTGCTGCGACGGCCTGTTCCGGGGTATCGGCGGCAATACCCTTGGATACCGGCAGGCCATATTCAGCAAACAGCTGTTTGCCTTGGTATTCGTGGAGATTCATACGGACACTACCATTGTTGTTGTTAAAATCGTCAGTTGGCCCACATCCGCGGGCCTCTTTAAAAATCCCGGCCATGGCTGAAAAGCATGACCGGGACAGAGTTAAGTCAATCAGCGACGCTTGCGATTGGCCATATGGATGGCATGACCATCGACAGCCAGTGCGGCTTCATGCAGAGCTTCACCCATGGTTGGATGGGAGAAGATCGTTAGGGCAAGGTCTTCACTGCTGCCGGCAAATTCCATGGCGATAACGCCCTGCTGAACCAGTTCAGCAGCGCTTGGGCCGACGACATGAACACCCAGGATCCGGTCAGTAGCCTTGTCAGCAATCACCTTGACCATGCCATCCTTTTCATCAGCGGCCTGGGCGCGGCCAATGGCCATGAACGGGAAGGTGCCTACCTTGTATTCTCGCCCTTCGGACTTCACCTCTTCTTCCGTCTTACCCACCCAGGCAACTTCGGGGTGAGTATAAATAACGGAAGGAATCAGGTCATAGTTCATTTGGGCCTTCTGGCCGAGAATTCTTTCTGCAACCATGATGCCCTCTTCACTGCCTTTATGCGCCAGCATGGGGCCACGAACCACATCACCAATCGCGTATACACCAGGCACATCCGTTGCGCAGTGATCGTCAACAAAGATGAAACCACGCTCGTCAAGGTTTACACCACTGTCAGCAGCCAGCAGGCCTTCGGTGTATGGACGACGGCCGACGGCCACAATCAGTTTGTCAAACACCAGGTTGCTCTCGACGCCTTCACCGTCGACGTAAGTGACGTGAACTTCCTTGCCCTTGATTTCAGAAGCCGTGACGCGTGCGCCCAGGCGAATATCCAGCCCCTGCTTCTTGAAGATTTTCTGGGATTCACGGGCAATCTGCTGGTCAGCCAGCGCCAGGAATGATTCCAGCGCTTCAAGCACAACCACTTCTGAGCCGAGTCGAGTCCAGACACTGCCAAGTTCCAGGCCGATGACGCCGGCTCCGATAACACCGAGGCGCTTGGGTACTTCGGTGAATTCCAGGGCGCCAGTGGAGTCAACGATAAGGTCATCCTTCAGCGGTGCAGGAGGAATTTCAACAGGTCTTGAGCCCGTGGCAATGACCACATTGTCGGTATCCAGAATCTCAACACTGCCGTCGCCCCTGCTCAGCTCAACCTGCTTGCCGGCCAGCACCTTGCCGGCCCCTTCTAACAACGTCACGCCATTAGCTTTGAACAAACCGGAAACACCGGTTGTCAGGGTTCTGACAATCTTGTTCTTGCGGGCGATCATCTTCGGCACATTAATGCTGACACCACTGTGCTCAATACCGTGTTGCTTGAAGTCTTTCTGGGCTTCTGCGAACTTGTGGGAGCTATCGAGTAATGCCTTGGAAGGTATGCAACCCACGTTCAGACAGGTTCCTCCCAGCTGCGTCTTGCCCTTATCATCGGACCACTTCTCGATGCAAGCAGTCTTGAGACCCAGCTGTGCAGCACGAATAGCACAAACGTAACCTGCAGGGCCTGAGCCGATGACTACAATGTCAAACTTATTTGCCATATCAATCTATTCCATGCCACTGTCAAATGGGGTTTCAGCCAACCTGCCAATAGAAAACAACTTACAGGTCCAGCAAAATTCTTGCAGGATCTTCCAGCAACTCCTTGATGGTCACCAGGAATGTCACTGCTTCCTTGCCATCCAGCAGACGATGGTCATAGGACAGTGCAAGGTACATCATAGGGAGAATTTCCACCTGCCCGTTCACCGCCATGGGCCGATCCTGGATTTTGTGCATGCCCAGGATGGCAGACTGGGGTGGATTGAGTATCGGTGTAGACAGCAATGAGCCAAAGACACCGCCATTGGAAATGGTGAAGGTGCCACCGGTCATATCGTCAATACCCAGTTTTCCTTCCTGGGCCTTCTTGCCATACTCACGGATTTTGGCCTCAATGTCGGCCAGACTCATGGCTTCAGCGTCACGCAACACAGGTACAACCAAACCCCTGTCACTGGAGACGGCTACGCCTACATCCTGATAGCCATGGTAGACAATATCATTACCGTCAATTGAAGAATTAACGACAGGGTGACGACGCAGGGCTTCGGTACAGGCTTTGACGAAGAAAGACATAAAACCAAGACGAACACCGTGACGCTTCTCGAACTGATCCTTGTAGCGGGCACGAAGTTCCATGACCGGCTTCATGTTGATCTCATTGAAGGTAGTGAGCATGGCGGCAGTCTGCTGAGCTTCCACCAGTCGCTGGGCGACCCTGGCTCGCAGACGGGTCATGGGCACCCTTTTCTCTACACGTTCGCCGGCAAATACCGGGGTGGTCGCTTCAACCTGCGGGGCAGACTCTTTGACTGGCGTCGGGGCTGGCACTGGAGCAACAGGCGCCTGTTCTGCATGACGCAGAACATCTTCCTTGGTGACTCGCCCATCTTTGCCGGTACCGGCAATCGCAGCATGGTCAATCCCTTTCTCATCAGCCAGCTTTCGGGCCGCCGGGCTGAGAATAGGCTCAGCACCTGAAGATGCTGCCGTCTGAGGAGTTGCTGCAGTTTCTGCAGGAGCCGTTGTGGCAGTAGCGGTCGCCCCGGCTTCAAAAAGACCGATCAGCTCTTCTCCGAGAACCACATCACCTTCGTTCTTTACAATCTCTTTCAGGACGCCATCTTCGGGCGCCACCACTTCCAGAACCACCTTGTCGGTTTCGATATCAACCAGCAGCTCATCACGACTACAGGCCTCACCAGGCTTCTTATGCCAGGTGGCGACCACACCGTCGGCTACAGACTCGGGAAATGTTGGTGCTTTTATTTCAGTGGCCATCTTCGATCCTTTGGAGTTCACAACCGGAACGCCCGTTTGTCATTCGCAGGCACGCCGTTAATTTATACATTAAATGCATCATCCACCAGCTTCTGCTGTTCTTTCACATGCATGGACATATAGCCGCAGGCTGGAGCAGCCGAAGCGTCTCGACCGGCATAGTTCAGATTGAGGCGGTCATTCAGTTTGCTGACAGACCGGCGCATGTGATGCTGACTGCAGTACCAGGCTCCCTGGTTCATGGGTTCTTCCTGACACCAGACCACACTCTCGACGCCGGTGTAGCGACTGATCAACTCATCCAGGTCGTCCTGCGGGAACGGATAGAGCTGCTCGATACGAATAATAGCCACATCATCCAGTCCGTCAGCCCGTTTTTTGTCGAGCAGGTCATAATAGACTTTGCCGCTGCAGAGAATCAGGCGACGGATACTGGCCGGATCATGCTCATCAAGATCTGGAAGAATGGTCTGAAAACTGCCTTCGGCCAGCTCTTCCAGAGTCGACACCGCCAGCTTGTGACGCAGCAGACTCTTAGGAGTGAAGGCCACCAGAGGCTTACGCAGTGGACGCAAAACCTGGCGACGCAGCATATGGAACACTTGCGCTGGTGTGGTAGGCACACACACCTGAATATTATGTTCAGCGCAGAGCTGCAAGTAACGTTCCAATCTTGCAGACGAGTGCTCCGGCCCCTGGCCTTCATAGCCATGGGGCAGCAACATGGTCAATCCGCACAGGCGTCCCCACTTGTGCTCACCACTGGTGATGAACTGATCAATCACCACCTGGCAGCCATTGGCGAAATCGCCGAACTGCGCTTCCCAGACCACCAGTGCATTGGGTGTGGTGGTGGCGTAGCCATACTCAAATGCCAGTACCGCCTCTTCTGACAACAGGGAGTCCCAGATCTGGAAACTGGGCTGATCGTCGGACAACCTGGCCAGTGGCACCAGTGCTGAGCCGTCAATCTGATTATGGTGCACCGCATGACGATGAGAGAAGGTGCCGCGGCCAACGTCCTGACCGGTAATCCTGACCGGATTCCCCTCCATCAGCAGCGTTCCATAGGCCAGCACTTCTGCACAGCCCCAGTTGATAGGCAATGCACCCGCCGCCATCTTACGACGATCATCTACTATTTTACCGACCTGGCGCTGCAGAACAAAACCTTCAGGCACTTCGCAAAGCTTCTGGCCCAGCCCCTGCAAGGTAGCCAGGGCAACACGGGTGTCATGTCTTGCGGTCCATTCATGCCCCAGGTAAGGATTCCAGTTCACGAACAGCTCGGTGTTAGGCTCTTTGACCAGTGCCTTGACCACGTGCTCGCCGTTATCCAGGGCCGTACGGTAACTGTCCACCAGCGCCTTATCTTCAGGTTCAGCAAGAACTCCCTGTTCCTGCAGCCTTTTGGCGTAGAGATCCCGGGTTGTGGTGAGGCTCTTGATAGTGCTGTACATCATCGGCTGGGTGGAAGAGGGTTCATCGGCCTCGTTATGCCCGCGACGGCGATAACACACCAAGTCAAGAACCACATCCCTCTTGAACTCCATCCGATAGTCCAGCGCCAGCTTGGTAGCGAATTGAACCGCTTCAGGATCGTCACCGTTAACGTGCAGGATAGGCGCCATGACCATCTTCGCAACATCAGTACAGTATTCCGTAGAACGGGCATCCTCACGCCGGCTCGTGGTGAAACCTACCTGATTGTTAACAATGATATGGATTGTACCGCCCGTACAGTAAGCGCGGGTCTGGGACATCTGCAGGGTTTCCATGACCACGCCCTGCCCGGCAAAAGCGGCATCGCCGTGAATGGAAATCGGAATCACCTGACCACGAACTTCATCATTGCGACGATCCTGGCGGGCACGGACTGACCCTTCCACAACCGGGGCAACAATTTCCAGATGAGAAGGGTTAAAGGCCAGCGCCAGATGAACTTCACCGCCAGGCGTCATGACATTGGAAGAGAAGCCCTGATGGTACTTAACATCACCAGAACCCTGTTCAGCCATTTTACGGCCTTCAAATTCGTCGAAGAGTTCTGCGGGGTTCTTGCCGAGGATGTTAATCAGGACATTTAGACGGCCGCGGTGCGCCATACCAATGACCATTTCCTTGGCGCCGTAGGAACCGGCCCGCTGGATAATTTCATCCAGCATCGGAATCAACGTTTCGCCACCTTCAAGACCAAAACGTTTAGTACCGGGGTATTTGGTGCCGAGGTATTTTTCCAGTCCTTCTGCAGCAGTAAGGCGTTCAAGAAGGTGCAGTTTTGCGTCAACGCCCACTTCTGGTGCTCCGCGAACACTCTCCATCCGGCTCTGGAACCAGCGACGCTCTTCGGTATTGACGATATGCATGTATTCAACGCCGATAGCGCTGCAGTAGGAAGCTCTCAGAGCGTCGACCAGCTCACGGAGAGTAGCCCGCTCTTTACCTATAAATACCGTACTGGTCTGGAATTCAGTATCAAGGTCCGCTTCACTGAGACCATGGTATTCAAGAGTCAGGTCAGGAAAATCCTCCCTGCGCAGGATACCCAGAGGGTCGATGACTGCCTGTTGGTGACCACGAATACGGTACGCACTGGTCAGGCGAAGTACCTGAACCTGCTTGCGCTCATGATCACTGGAAACTGTACTGGTTTCGATTGGGCGGGTGGTCTGGCGCTGACGCGCCATGAGTAAAAATTTTTCCTGAATAGTGGAATGAGGCACATCAGGACTTCCGCCATTTACCTGTGGAAGCTTCTCAAAATAGTCACGCCACTGCTGCGATACACTGTTTGGATCGCGTAGATAGCGTTCGTACAGTTCCTCGACGTATGCAGCATTCCCCCCGGCAATGTGAGAGGTATCCCACATTCGCTGCATCACACCTTCTTGCATGGTCAATACCCCGTGAATCTGGGGCGATATCTTATGATGAGTGTTGCGTCTGGATCTTACAGACTGTCAGTCCTTTCGGTCTCTGTGCAGGACAGAATAAGAGGACAGCACGCAACCAGCCTGGCGGGAGAAACTCCGGAGTATCATTTCCGGATTCTTCGCCAGCCCCCCACAGATAGACCGGATGGTAGCCCGGCCGCCCCTGCTGGTTAGACCCCGCCCCTTTCCGTCATTCCATTCATGAATCCGGTCAGGCTGCGAGGTACCTAGAGTAAATCACAGACCCCTGTATATAACCAGATAAGCCTGTGAATAATCCCTGATATAGTGTAGAAGCTATTTCCAGTTCCGAAACCCTTCGGAAAACAACTTCTGATTCGATTTAAGTTGCGCTACTGAACAGCATCTGCCTGATATGGCCAATGGCCCGTGTCGGGTTAAGGCCTTTAGGGCAAACGCTGACGCAGTTCATGATGCCCCGGCAGCGGAACACACTGAACGGGTCATCGAGGTCCGCCAACCTCTCCTGAGTTGCTGTATCACGACTGTCCGCCAGGAAGCGGTAGGCCTGCAAAAGACCGGCAGGACCGACAAATTTATCCGGGTTCCACCAGAATGATGGGCAGGACGTCGAACAGCAGGCACAAAGTATACACTCATAGAGGCCATCAAGCTTCTCCCGGTTTTCCGGTGACTGCAGGCGCTCGATAGCCGGAGCAGGCTCATCGTTAATCAGATAGGGCCTGATCTTTTCGTACTGTTTATAGAAAAGACTCATATCCACCACCAGGTCCCTGATGACGGGCAATCCGGGCAGAGGACGCACCACAAGCTTCTTCTTGCCCTTGAGTGCTTCAGACAGAGCCATTACACACGCCAGACCATTACTGCCATTGATGTTCACGCCATCAGAGCCGCAAACACCTTCGCGGCAGGAGCGACGATAAACCAGCGTGGTGTCCTGCTCTTTCAGCAAATTCAACACATCAAGAACCATCAGGTCCTTGCCTTCCGGAATCTCCACCTCAAAGTCCTGCATATAGGGCTTGGCGTCAGTCTCCGGGTTGTAGCGATAGACGCTTACTACCAACGAGCTATCCAACATGGTTCTGCCCTCTCCTTAATACGTTCTTTCCTTGGGTGGAAATGCTTCCATGGTTTTCGGCGAGAAATTCACCTGACGCTTGCCCACTGTTTTGTCCGCCGGGAAATAGACGGAGTGAGCCAGCCAGTTCTCGTCGTCCCGACCCTGGAAGTCATTACGGGCATGAGCACCACGGGATTCCTTGCGCTCTTCCGCGGAGACAGCCGTGGCATAGGCGACTTCGTAAAGGTTCTCAAGCTCCAGTGCCTCAATGCGTGCAGTGTTGAATGCATGGCTCTTGTCTTCCAGGTGAACATCATTCAGGCGCTCACCCAGTTCATTCAGCTTCACCAGACCTTCCTGCATGCTTTCGCCTTCACGGAACACACCAAAGTAAAGCTGCATGGTGTTCTGGAGATCCTTGCGAACCTCAGCGACTTTCTCACCGCTGGAAGAGTTATTCAGCCTATCCAGACGTGACAGGGCTGCTTCAATATCACTGTCGGATGCGTCAACGGAGTCAAAACCTTCACGGAGGTTCTTTTCAATCTGGATACCAGCCGCACGACCAAACACCACCAGGTCAAGAAGGGAGTTACCACCCAGTCGGTTGGCGCCGTGTACAGATACGCAGGCAGCCTCACCACAGGCATAAAGACCTTCTATCACCTGCTCGTTGCCATCGGCTCCGGGGTAAAGAGCCTGACCACCAACATTGGTCGGTATACCGCCCATCATATAGTGGCAGGTTGGAACCACTGGCACGGGAACCTCAACCGGATCGGCATGGGCGAAAGTCTTCGACAGTTCACAGATACCTGGCAGGCGCTGATTCAGGATGTCTTCGCCCAGATGATGCAGTTGCAGCAGGACGTGATCCTTGTTGGGGCCACAGCCACGACCTTCCAGAATTTCCAGGATCATGGAGCGCGCCACTACGTCACGACCAGCAAGGTCTTTGGCATTCGGCGCATAACGCTCCATGAAGCGCTCGCCTTCACTGTTGACCAGGAAACCACCCTCACCCCGGCAACCTTCTGTCACCAGGACACCGGCGCCATAGATTCCGGTAGGGTGGAACTGCCACATTTCCATATCCTGCATCGGGTAGCCGGAGCGCAATGCCATGCCAATACCATCACCGGTATTGATCAGGGCATTGGTGGTAGAGGCATATATACGTCCAGCGCCGCCAGTCGCCATGACTGTCGCCTTGGACTTGATGTAGACGGTTTCACCGGTTTCCATGCAGATGGCAATGACACCGGCCACCTGACCTTTCTGATTCTTAACCAGGTCTACGGCATACCACTCATTGAAGAAGGTGGTTCCGCCTTTGAGGTTGGCCTGGTAAAGCGTATGCAAAAGAGCATGACCGGTACGGTCGGCGGCGGCACAGGTTCTTGCCGCCTGCCCGCCTTTGCCAAACTCTTTGGACTGACCACCGAATGGGCGCTGATAAATCCGGCCTTCTTCGGTACGAGAGAAAGGGAGCCCCATATGTTCAAGCTCAAAGACCGCTTCCGGGCCTACGGAGCACATATATTCGATGGCGTCCTGGTCACCAATATAGTCAGAGCCCTTGACGGTGTCGTACATATGCCAGCGCCAGTCATCATTCGGATCAGAACTGGCGATAGCACAGGTAATCCCACCCTGAGCTGAAACGGTATGAGAACGGGTCGGAAAAACCTTGGTGATACAGGCGGTCTTGACACCTGCCTGGGTCAGTTGCAGGGCTGCGCGCATACCAGCGCCGCCGCCCCCAATTACGATAGCATCGTAGATAAGGGTTCGAAGTGCCGACATAAATCAGTGCCCCCAGATAACTTGAATGCCCCAGACGATATAGCTGAACAGCACAACAAAGCAGATCAGCTGAAAGGGGAAGCGAACCAGAACGGATTTGCTGCCAAATGTTCTGTCGTTTAAATAATCAGTAGCGATGGTCCACATGCCGACCCAGGCATGGGCGACAATGGAGAGGATGGCGAGCAGGCTGAAGATTTTCATCCAGGTCTGGCCAAACAGCTGACTCCACTGCTGGTAATCCAGATTCGGATTCACCAGAACATAGCCCACCAGGAACAGGGTATAGACTGCCAGAACGATGGCTGAAAGCCTCTGTAGCATCCAGTCATAAAGCCCGCTCCGGGACAAATTGGTGATGTTGGTTACCATACCCAAACCCCCGCAAGAACAATCAGTACTGCCGACACTGCAATGGTGACTATTGCGCCAGCCTTGCCAGACTCTTTGCCTTCACCCAGGCCGATATCCATCAGCAGATGCTTGACGCCAGCTACAAAGTGGTAAATCAGACCAGACAACAATACCCAGACAATGAACTTCGCCAGACCGGAAGAGAGAATCTCCTTCAGTTCGGCAAACGATTGTTCAGAGGTCAGGGAAAGGTCCAGGCCATAAAGAAGAAAACCTACCCCGACAAAGAGCAGGACTCCTGAAATACGATGCAGAATCGACGTATAGGCAGGCAGAGGTAGTTTTATTGTGGTTATATCTAGGTTGACAGGTCTTTTGCTATTCACGTTTTTCGTCCCAACGCCAGATGGCGTGCACAGCAGAATCAGCAAAGCCATCCAGTTGCCTGGATCGCTACGTTCGGGATCACCCTGGACGCAGGTCAGAAACCGTCTGAACAGATCAGTTGACGGCTCTCCACTCCCCCAGAAAAGGCCCTCCTTGACTTCGCGGTCGCAGTATAAACATTTCGGTTTTTAATTACAATTAATCGCCATGCTAGGCGTTTTTACCTAAATATCGGAATAAAACCTCTTAACAACTTCGGACCGGAACACACGTTTGACAAAAAGTTTTATCCCTCTATAGTGGTCGAACCGTACAATGGGCTCGCATATAACATAGCTGATTCTTCACTCTTCACTTCATGAGCCCTCATAACCTATAACGACAGAAAAACGGCAAGACAGGAGCCCATAAATGGCTGAGAAGAAAGCTCTCCTATCGGTTGACGGCAAGGAACTGGAACTGCCGGTGTATTCCGGCAGCACCGGTCCCGATGTGATTGATGTCCGGAGCCTCACCGCCAACGGCATGTTCACATACGACCCCGGCTTTGTATCTACAGCAGCCTGCGAGTCAAAAATCACCTACATCGATGGCGGCAAGGGCGTTCTCCTGCACCGGGGCTACCCTATAGAGCAGCTGGCGGAACAGTCAGACTATCTCGAAACCTGCTACCTCCTGATTTATGGCGACCTGCCCAGCAAAGAAGAGAAAGAACATTTTGAAGCCACCATCATGCGCCACACCATGGTTCATGAGCAGATGGTCGACCTGTTCTCCGGTTTCCGTCGTGACGCTCACCCGATGGCCGTGATGTGTGGTGTCGTAGGAGCCCTGTCCGCTTTCTATCATGACTCCCTGGACATCAACAATGAACGTCACCGGGAGATTTGCGCCTACCGGCTGATTTCAAAAATGCCGACCCTGGCCGCGATGACCTACAAGTACTCCATTGGCCAGCCCTTCATGTACCCCCGTAATGATCTGTCTTACGGCGGTAACTTCCTGCACATGATGTTCGCAACACCCTGCGAGGAATATAAAGTCAGCCCGGTTCTGGCCAGGGCCATGGACAAGGTATTCCTGCTCCACGCTGACCACGAACAGAACGCGTCTACTTCTACAGTACGCCTGGCCGGCTCCAGTGGCGCCAACCCGTTCGCCTGTATCGCAGCCGGTATCGCGGCTCTCTGGGGACCCGCCCACGGTGGCGCCAACGAAGCCGTTCTCAACATGCTGAACGAAATCGGCGATGAGAAGAACATCGATCATTTCATCCAGCGCGCCAAGGACAAGGACGATCCATTCCGCCTGATGGGCTTTGGCCACAGGGTCTACAAAAACTTTGACCCGCGCGCCAAGGTGATGAAGGAAACCTGCGATGAAGTGCTGACTGAACTGGGGCTGGAAGACGATCCCCTGCTCAGGATCGCTAAACGCCTGGAACAGATTGCCCTGGAAGACGATTACTTTATAGACAAGAAACTCTACCCCAACGTGGATTTCTACTCCGGCATCATTCTCAAGGCCCTGGGCATTCCCGTTGAAATGTTTACCGTTATCTTCGCCACCGGCCGTACTCCGGGCTGGATTGCCCATTGGCACGAAATGATCAGCGGCGAATATCGAATTGGCCGGCCACGTCAGCTGTATACTGGTCCCACCAAGCGCGATTACACGCCGGTTTCTGATCGCTGACAACCTGCTCTATAACAGATAACACGGCGCCATCAGGCGCCGTTTTCATTTTCCGGGAAAGCCTTTTCAACCCCGCTCCCCACCTCCTGCCGATCCTTGACTATTATTCAGTGCATATAACTTCTGCACGTAAAGGAACGGCAAGACTGACCCCATGACGGACCTGCTGCTGAACCCCGAACCCTGGATTGCCCTGGCGACGCTGACCACCCTGGAAATCGTCCTGGGCATCGACAACATCATTTTCATCACGATTCTCGTCGACCGACTGCCGGAGAATCAGCGCAGCAGCGCCCGTAAGATCGGCCTTACGCTGGCCATGGGCACCCGGATCGCTCTCCTTCTCTCCATTACCTGGATCATGAGCCTTACGGTGCCATTGTTCAGCTTTCTCCAGCAGGAGATTTCCGGCAGGGACCTGATTCTGCTGGGAGGTGGACTGTTCCTGCTGGCAAAAGCCACCCACGAAATTCATACCAGCCTTGAACCCGATGACAGCAGCGGGCCCCGGTTAAAAGCCCGGGGCTTCCTGATGACACTGATCCAGATTGCCCTGATTGATATCGTTTTCTCCCTGGACTCTGTTATCACCGCAGTCGGCCTGGCCAACCAGGTCTGGGTCATGATTGCCGCCATTGTCCTGGCCGTTGTGGTCATGATGTTTGCCGCTGAACCTATCGGCGCTTTTGTCAGTAACCACCCTACGTTCAAAATGCTGGCGCTCAGCTTCCTGATCATGGTCGGTCTCACCCTGGTTGCCGAGGGTCTGGATTTCCATATACCCAAGGGCTACATCTATTTCGCCATGGCTTTCTCCCTGTTGGTAGAGATGCTCAACAGCCGTTTGCGCAGCAGGACTTGACCTCTGGATCAAACTGCTAGACTTTCGCTCACCCTTAAGAGCCAAGACAAAGCAATCCCGTATGATGAAAAGTCGCCACAACACCTGCCTGCTCCCCCTGGTCACTGTTGCAATCATGGCGACACTCCTGGCGGGCTGCGCTTCCGATACCGACAAAGCCGCTGTCGTGGTAGAGGAGGCCTGTCATCAGTATTGGTGTGATGACGAGCCTCAACTTCCCGAGACTCAGGACGGAAAGCCGGAGAGTATTGGCAACAACGGCAAAAAGAAAATGATCCGCAAGGACAAGGCCATTCCGGGACTCTACCACCCGCTGAGTGACCAACGTCCCCTGCCCACTACACACCGGTCACCTGGTTCGACCAGGGCCTGGCCGTAAGGTCAGGACTCCATACACCCAGTTGAAAAAACGATATGAAACAGCAACTCATTCTCCTCAGGGGTCACCTGCTGACCGGAACCAGTCACATGATTCCTTTTGTTGTGGCTGGCGGCGTGCTGATGTCGCTCGCCGTCATGCTGCACGGTAAAGGCGAGCCGCCACAGACAGGTTTGTTGAAAGACCTCTGGGACATGGGCGTAGCGGGTTTCACACTGTTCATTCCAGTGCTCGGCGGCTATATCGCCTGGTCCATAGCCAGTCGCCCCGGGCTGGCTCCGGGCATGATTGGCGCCTGGCTGAGCACCGATTACGGTGCCGGCTTTCTCGGTGCCATCATCGTCGGCTTTATGGCCGGCTATATTGTCCTGCTGCTGAAGAAAATCCCTCTGTCGCCAACCATGAGGCCCCTGGGCGCTATTTTCATCTACCCCCTGGCAGGAACATTCCTGACAGCCACCCTGGTCATCTGGGTCATCGGTCAGCCTTTGGCCCTGGCCATGATCAGTTTGAATGATTGGCTGCACGGACTGCAGGGCGTCTCCAGGATTACCCTGGGCGCCATTCTTGGTGCCATGACCGCTTTTGATATGGGCGGCCCGGTCAACAAGGTGGCGACCCTGTTCGCCCAGACACAGGTGCTCGACCACCCCTATCTGATGGGAGGGGTTGGTGTAGCTATCTGCACCCCGCCCCTGGGCATGTGGCTGGCAACCGTGATGGCTCCCAAAAAGTATTCTGATGACGAGCGCCAGGCTGGCCGTGCTGCCCTGGCCATGGGTCTGATCGGTATTTCCGAGGGGGCTATTCCTTTTGCGGTAACAGACCCTCTCAGGGTGATACCGGCCATAGTCCTGGGAGGCATAACCGGCAATGTTATCGGCTTTGCCTTTGAGGTGATCAATCATGCCCCCTGGGGCGGCTGGATCGTCCTGCCGGTTGTGGAAGGTCGGCTATGGTATATGCTTGCAACTGTTTCCGGGGCCCTGGTGACAGCACTGGTGGTGAACAGCCTGAAACCGAAAGCAGAACAGCAGATCAATGCATAAATTAACGACTGAAGCCGATAAACTGAAGCAGCACTTCAGACAACTGCATGGAACCCACGGCCGATCATGAGCAGACAACACCAGCTGGTGAAAATCACCACAGAGACTTTCGACGTAGACATCCACATGGCTTATGCCGGTACCGATAACTTTACCGATAAAGCCATCTACAGCCAGCCTCTGTGCCTGCTTCATGAAGAGGCAGCCAGCAAGCTGGAAAAGGCGATAGAGATTTTGCATCCGCTGGGCCTGAGACTGCTGATCTGGGACGCCTTTCGTCCACTGGAAGCTCAGCGAGCTCTTTACGACTGTGTGCCTGATCCCGAGTATGTGTCACACCCGGAAACAGGCGTACGCCCTCACTGCCGTGGCATCGCCATAGATCTGACGATCATTGACAGCTTCGGGCAACCATTGGCTATGGGTACCGATTTTGATGACTTCCGGGCACTGGCCCATCACGGCAACGACCAGGTTTCCGAAAAAGCCCAGCGTAACCGGCTGCTGCTGGCAGGTGCGATGAATATAGCCGGTTTTGACCCCATTCAAAGTGAATGGTGGCATTATCAGCTTCCCAACGCTGAGCAATACCCGATACTC
>JBPCXN010000051.1:0-2899 GCA_051008495.1 Endozoicomonas sp.
AAACCGGAAAGCATCATCAGGAGCCCGTTTTACCGTCATCAAAGAGGCCGGAATGGAATGAGTTCAGAAGATTTATCAGGGAACAGTGGAATACATAGCCTCACTCTCTACCATTCAGCTTCAGAATTACGACGGTAATCAGGAAGTCACGGATTCAGGAGTTAGGTTCATCATATGCAAAGGCTGGAATGAGAATCGGGATTAGATGCTGTATAATTGCATATTCTGGCGAAGCGTGAACACCTATTCTGGTTTAGCGTGAACACTTATTCTGGTAACTCGTGAACACTTTTGGTTGATTTTCCGAGTAGAAGAGGCCGTTACCGACCTCAACCCTCACAGAGCCGGACGAGCCCAATTAAGGCATCCGGTTCCTCATAGTCACTGGTTCACTAGCCGACGGCTGTAAGAATACCGATGATGGATCTTAGGCGGTGTCAGGGGGAAACGGTTCAGGAACAGATTGAATTTCTCCCACGTTATATAGCTCTTCTGCGAGCGCCGACAGAGCCATTTGTGCCAAATTACCTTTACCTTGTGATGAATCGTATCTAAGGATTTGGCGTTGCCCGTGATACAGAAGTATGCATAGTGTCCCCGGAGCTTCCGGTTCAAGGCTGCATATTGTTCATTCACCGATTTGTGTCGGAACTTCCGGCAGTAGTCGTTGAATGCCTTCAGTGTTCTGGCGATCCGCCCTTTTGCCGTTTTCTGGTAAACAACAGTATTGCCCTTCCGGGAAGTACCCCAGAAGTGCGTGAACCCGAGGAAATCAAAGCTGACCGGTATTCTGCCGCGCTTATTCTCTTTCCGACAATAAGGCCGGAAATCTACACGCCTCGTTTTCTCCGGATGCAGCTTTAGTCCAAAGTGTTTTAACCGCTTCGGTAGCACTGCTTCAACTCTGTTGCAGTCTTTCTGATTTGAAAATACCATGACAAAGTCATCGGCAAATCTCGCCAGACCGCATTTTCCTCGCATTCGTGGTTGGACTGTCTGTATAAACCAGTCATCCAGCACATAATGAAGGTATATATTGGCTAGCAGCGGTGAGATTACTCCGCCCTGGGGTGTTCCCTGCGTCGGGTAGACAAGCTCCCCGGCTTCAAGAATACCTGCCTTCAACCATTTATCGATCAGTTTTCTTACTACACCATCAGCCACTCGTCTGGCGAGAAACTGTCTCAGCTGGCCGTGGTCAATCGTATCGAAGTACTTTTGTATGTCCACGTCCAGCACCCAGTAGGCCCTATCTCTCATGATGTTTTCACGCAGGCTTTGCAAGGCTTCATGTGTCCAGACCTCTGTTTGCGGAACCCAAATGAGCAGTTGTAAAAGTCCTGCTCATAGATTGGTTCCAGTAACATTACCACCGCTCTCTGGACAATTTTGTCCTCGAAGGTAGGAATGCCCAAAGGCCGCTTCTGCCCTTTCCCTTTATCGATGTAACTTCGCTTCACAGCGGGCGCACGGTAGCGACCGGACTTGATACGGTCCAGCAAATTAAGGAGATTAGACTCCAGCTGTCGTTCATACATCTCAGCCGTCTGACCGTCTACTCCTGTAGCGCCATCTTTGCGGGTCAGTTGATAGGCCTGGTAAAGCCAGCTGTAATCCATGTGATGATTGAGAGAAGTGAAAGCCATGGCCGGGTTGTCTCTGGCCAGTGTGGCTATCCGTTTCTGTTTCGTTGACACAAACACAGGTTCCTGTGCACCTCTTGTGTTTCCCACAAACGGGTCAATAACTACGATGTCCCCTTTCCTCGTCCGGGTCCTCCTGAGCGGAGTTCCCCGTTGTCATCAGTACTATGGGACACTAAGACTTCCAGTGCCTACTGCCCGGTCACTTATGTATTCGCTTCCGGGTTCCTGCGTGTTGCTTCATGTTTGCTTCGCCAGGTTTGAAGCTCGTCCGAGCGACCAGGTTCTCTTCTGCCATAGAACCAATGGCGATTGCACGCAGGTCAGCACTGGACCTCGCTGGTTCCTGAGAAATCCATCCTGTACCTTTGCCCTCGTCTCAGATCCCGGTTAGGCTGGTGTTGCCTCACCTTATCGGCAAACCAATGCTGACCCCATCTTCTGGAAAATGAAGCCCCCAACGATTGCATCATATCGAGACTCAATCCCACGGCTTCAGCACCCGCTGTGTACGCTTCACAACCAGCGTTACCACTGGCTATGCAACACTCGCTTCCGACTGATGGTTAGTCTTTGCCGGGCAGGAGTTGAACCTGCTGGATTTCAATGAATGATTTCAGCTCATAGAACCTCCCACATTCTCAGGCTTAGCCTGTCGCAACCAGAATAGGTGTTCACGATCCAGAATCACCGTTCACGCTTCCAGAATTTCTTCTTTTCAAGAGGATATTTCATCTCTTAAGCATTGATTTCATAGAACTTCTGCCGCTCTACCTTTGAGTGACATCACAAGGAAAGGCGGCATGTTAGTGAAAAACGGATTATCAATGCGTAAGATCAGAGAAATTCTCAGGCTCAAATACGACTGCAATCTCAGCATTCGCCAGATTTCAGCCAGCACCAGAGTCAGCGTTGGAGCTGTCACCAAATACCTGCAATTCTTTGTTAAATCAGAACTGAACTGGCCTCTTCCTGAGGAGAGTAAAGAATAGGTGAAAACACACTACAACTCACTACAAAAAAACACCTCAACCTACCTTCAAGCCCTTTGCTTACAGGGAGTGACCAAATTATATCGTATTTTGTTGTAGCTTAAGATTGTCTATCTTAGAGTGCATGTTAAAGCCCCAGTGAAGCCCCAGAAAAACCATCTGACCCCGTCGCTATGAACAAGAAACTTACAGAGTCCTGTGTCGCAAAAATGTCTGAAGCCTGTCTGAGAGACACGGAGTAGTGGGGCAAAGCTGTTAAATTGC